>JAOXRV010000716.1 GCA_025800435.1 Cellvibrionaceae bacterium
GACATCCTAAGCGGGGTAGCGCTCAGCACTGCTGGGCTCAAGTGCAGGCGGCTATGTCACAATCGCCTTTACAGGCAAAAGGATCATAGCCGCTGGGTTATTCAGAGCTGCCCTAGGGCACCTCTGAATAACTCGATGATACTCAGCGGGACCCTAAAGCGTACAGCTGCAAGGCGCGCTGCGCAGTGAATGCCGGCCGCCTTTACAAGCAGTGCAACACCGCAGATGTGCGCCCAGCATGCCTTCGAGCGAGCGCCTTGCTAGGGTGATTGCCTCAAGGCCTGAGCGTCACCGAGTTATTCAGAGGCGCCCTAGTTGTCTGTTAGCAATATTATACTATTATTCCTATAACCTACTTCTATTGTAGACGTCTAATTAAAAAACGAAACCCGACCTATGCCTTATATTCAAAGAGACTTAAACGGTAAGATCAGCGCACTTTCGGTCAAATCCGGGCCAGAATTTACCGAATACCTCTCCCCGACCCACCCCGACTTGGTTACTTTTTTAGCCACAAGCCATGATACCAGTCACTCGCTGGCGGCATTGGAAGAGTCGGATATGGAGTTTGTGCGGATCACTGAGGATTTGGTTAATACTCTAGTTGAAAAGAGTGTCATTCTGTTTACCGACCTGCCACAAGCCGTGCAACAGAAACTATTGGCGCGTGAAAAACTGCGTGAGCAAATTCAGGGCGAGCGCAACGAGAGTTTTATGGATGAGGGCGAAGAGGGGTATTTTTAAGTCCGGGCTAAATCCCTATGTTGATCCAGAGCATAGTGAATATGCTCGGCCCCAAAGCCTTGGGCCTGCAAATACCGATAGTGCTTGGCCTTTTGTTTCATATCTTCACAGGGTTCGGCAAAGCGGCGCTGTAGACAGGCAAGGGCCTGCTCGCCCCAATCTACCGTGTTTTCGGCCAGGGCATTGTCGATTATCGGCGTCGCCAAGCCTTGCTGTTTCATCTCTAATCGAATTCGATTGGGACCCCGGTATTTACCCAGAGCAGTACGCAAAAACATAGCGGCATAACGCTGATCGTCGAGATAGGAAAGCCCCTCAAGCCAGTCGAGTACTTCCTCAACCTGCCCTCGGCAACTGTATTTACGCAATAGGCGCTGGCCCAATTGGGCGCGGCAAAACTCGCGCCGGCTCAACATAGCCAGCGCACTGTTGCGAATTTGGGGAAGTTCCGAGGGCGGCTGCTGGGCAACTTGCTCTGGGTTTACGCGGGTAGCGTCAAGTCGATTGCCATTCATGGTTTACAGCCCCCTCGTCCGGCCTACCGGTCATAGCTAGGCCTGGTCGGCCACCGGTTCTTCGCCTTCATCCTGGGGCGCAGGGTTAACATCTCCCAACAGCTCAGCCCTTACCCGGCCTTCAATCTCTTGGGCCATGGCCTCGTTCTCGTGCAGATACTTGACCACATTGTTCTTGCCCTGGCCAATCTTATCGCCGTTATAGCTGTACCAGGCGCCGGCCTTATCGATAAAGCCAAGCTTCACCCCCTGGTCGATCACCTCGCCTAAGCGATTGATGCCTTCACCGTAAAGAATTTGGAACTCGGCCTGCTTAAAGGGTGGCGCCACTTTGTTTTTAACCACCTTAACCCGGGTTTCGCTGCCGGTTACTTCATCGCCATCTTTCACCGCACCTATACGGCGGATATCCAAACGCACCGATGAGTAGAACTTAAGGGCATTACCACCGGTGGTGGTTTCGGGGTTGCCAAACATAACACCGATCTTCATGCGAATCTGGTTAATAAAGATGGCCAGGCAGTTGGCGTTTTTAATATTGCCGGTAATCTTACGCAGGGCCTGGGACATTAAGCGCGCCTGCAGGCCAACGTGGTGGTCGCCCATCTCGCCTTCAATTTCGGCCTTGGGGGTCAGCGCCGCGACCGAGTCAACTACCATTACATCGATGGCGCCGGAGCGCACCAGCATATCGGCCACTTCCAGCGCCTGCTCGCCGGTATCCGGCTGGGATACAATCAAGTCGTCTACATTAACGCCAAGTTTTTCTGCGTAGATGGGATCGAGCGCGTGCTCCGCATCGATAAAGGCACAGGTGCCGCCCTGCTTTTGGGCCTCGGCAATTACTTGCAGCGTAAGGGTGGTTTTACCGGAAGATTCTGGGCCGTAAATTTCAACGATACGGCCCTTGGGCAGACCGCCGATACCCAGGGCCACATCCAGGCCGAGTGAGCCGGTAGAGACGGCGGGGATATTGACCCGCTCTCTGTCGCCCATACGCATAACGGTACCTTTACCGAACTGGCGCTCAATCTGGCCAAGGGCAGCCTGTAAGGCCTTCTCTTTGTTCTGATCCATGGGACACCTCGTTTTCTGCCAGCCTTAGGGCTGTGACTATTTTTAATTTTAAAAAATACTGGGTTTAGACACTGACCCGGACGTAATTTCCCCGGCCACTGCTTTAATTCGGAAAGAAGCATAAAACAAAAATACTGTATGCGCAACCAGTACTTGTTATATATACAGTATTTTTCTTCTAGCCCAGTGGTAGCAAGGCCAAGCAGCCCTCTAGAGCCAGCCGTATGGCTTGTTGGCGCACCTGTATACGCTCGCCTTCGAGCTGATAACAGTGACTGCGAAGCCGTATTCTACTGTCAGCGGACCAGGCCCAGCCGAGCCAGACAGTGCCCACCGGCTTGCCGGGGCTGCCACCGCCGGGGCCGGCAATACCGCTGCTGGCCACCGCCAGCTGCGCGCCAGCTGCCTGCAACGCGCCGCTGGCCATGGCCTCAACCACCGCCTGGCTGACCGCGCCGTGGGCCGCTAATAGTTCCGGCGCCACCCCCAGCAGCTCGACCTTGGCACTGTTGGCGTAGGTAACAAAGCCCCGCTCAAACCAGGCGGAACTGCCGGCCACATCGGTAATGGCAGCGGCAATACCGCCGCCGGTACAGGACTCGGCGGTGCTAAGGGTTAATTGTTGGGCCGATAGGGCCTGGCCTAAAGACTCGGCCAGCGAGTAACTCGGGGGAAGCGTCATACGGATACTGCACTCACTTTATCAAAAACAAGAGCTTAACACGGCGCCCGCTCAAGGCCCTGGGGGCAAACTGGGTAGGTAAATTTTAAACACCGCACCCCGAGGGGCAAAGCTGGTGCATTGGATATTGCCGCAAAGGGTCTTGGCCACCAAATCGGCAACAATATTTAAGCCCAGGCCGGTACCGCCAGCCTCGGCATTGGTGGTAAAAAAGGGCTCATAAATACGGCTTTGATGCTCGGCGGCAATGCCGACACCGTCATCGGCAAACTCAATCTCGGCGCCTTCGCGCTCGGCTTTTACCCGCACTCTAATGGTGCCACCGCCCTTGGGTTTAAGGCCGTGTTCCAGGGCATTCATCAGCAGGTTGGTAAACACCTGGGCGATAGCCGCAGGGTAAGAGCGGATCATTAATTCGGGCGGGCACTTAAAATCCAGCTCAGCACTGTGGGCTTGTAACGCCGGTGATAAGCTCTGAAACAAATCCCCCAGGCACTCGGCCAGCACTACATCGGCTTTTTGGTCTTTAACATGATTGACAGAGGTGCGCTTAAAGCTGTCCATCAGTGCGCTGGCGCGCTGCAAATTACTGAGCAGGATGCCAGTGCTTTCAGCGCTGACTTTTAGATATTGCTCTAAGCTCTCCTGGGTCAGCTGGCCGGATTGATACAGTGCTTGAATTTGCTCGCTTTTTTGCTGCAGGTTGGAGGCAGCGGTCACCCCCACCCCCAAGGGGGTTTTTACCTCGTGGCTGATGCCGGCAACCATATGGCCGAGATTTGACATCTTAGCCATGGCGATCAAGCATTCACGCAATTCATTACTGCTTTGCTGGCCGCCAAGCGAGGCTTTATTATTAGCCGAATGCCAGCGCCAGCCCAGGCACAGCAACACCAAACAGCTGCCAAGCAAACCCAGCAGCAACCAAAAGCCGAACTGATACCAATTTTCAGAGCCGTGGCCATGGGCTGCGACGAAGGGAAAAAACAGCAGTGCCAGCAGTGGCACAGCGGCCTTAAAAACAGCGGCGAAAATCCTTTTATACAGCGATGGCTTACCCATAAACGTGGCTCTATGCCTGCCCCTGGTAGCGACTCAGATAGCAATTACGCACCCTGCTTGAGTCCAGTTTTGCACCCAGGAGTTCTCAACCCCCTGGACACCGATAGCGTAAACATACTCGCTTAGGCTATCGCTGGCAAACCGCGGCGCTAATGCTGGCTACCCAGCGACAGAAGCAAGCGCTGATAGAAAATGACCGCTAGGCGCATATTGTCGATACTAATGCGTTCGTTATTGCCGTGAAAACCGCTAATGTCTTCCGCCCCGACCACCATCGGGTTAAAGCGATAACTGTCCTCAGCCACCAACTGGTAGTACTTACTATCGGTGCCGCCGACGGTGATACCAGGGGCCACAATCACATCGCCAAAGCTGCTGCGGCTTACCTGCGCCAATAGCGCAAAGCCCGCGCTTTTGGTGCTGGCTTCGGGCGAGGCGGGCTGGGCAATAACGGTTTCGATATCAACCCGCTCATCGTTCACCACTTGATTAATATGCGCCAACACGGTCTCAGGCTTATCGCGCGGGTGCAGGCGAAAGTTGATATTGGCCGAGGTGTGAATTGGCAGCACATTGTCTTTTATCCCACCTTCAATCATGGTTGGCGCGGTGGTGGTGCGCAGCATGGCATTGGCATAGGGAGTATTGGCCATCTGCCGTTCTAACAGCGGCCCAAACAGCCAGCGGTTGGCAAAAAACAAGCGTTGGCGAAACGGCATATGGCGCGATAACACATCGAACATCTCCGCACTGGTGCCCGTTAAGCCACCGGCCAGGGGCGCATTCTGCACTCGTGCCACCGCCTCGGCCAAGATACCAATAGAGGTCTGGGCCGGTGGCACCGAGCTGTGCCCTCCCTCACCCTGAACCGACAGTTTTACATTCATATAACCCTTTTCAGCCACATTGATATTGGCCACCGGCATGGGCATACCATCGATCATATCGTTTAGCACAAAGGAACCTTCGTCCAAGCTCCAGGCCAGCCTTATGCCTTTGGCCTGCAAGTGCTCGGCAACCGCCTTAGAGCCCTTGCCGCTGCCAATTTCTTCATCGTGGGTAAGGGCCAGGTAAACCGTCTGCTCGGGCTGCTTACCCTGCTGCAGTAATAGGGTAAACGCCTCTAACAAGGCAATTACCGCACTTTTATCATCCAGCGCACCGCGCCCCCAGATATGGGTATCGTCTATTACCCCACTAAACGGCGGCTGCCGCCAAAGGTGCTCGCTGCCGGGAATAACCGGCACCACATCGTAGTGGGCCGATAGCAGCACCGGCGCCAGCTCGGCCTGGCGACCGGGCCAGCGCAGCAACAGGGTGTATTGATTGAGGGTCTCAAGCTCTAAACGGCTAAACACCTCGGGGTAGGTTTGCTTAAGCCAGCCGATAAACTGGTCAAACTCGGGCCCGGGGGGAATATGGGGCGCATAGGAGATGGTTTTGATTTGAATCGCCGCAGCTAAGCGCTCGGCGATCGCCGAGCTATCGATCGCCAGCTCGGTTTTTTGCACAGACTGCTGCGCCTGGGGCTGGTGCAAGTAGGTGCGCAACAGCAACACCGCGACCAGCAGCAATAGGGCGCCAACCAGCAGGCCCAGTAGCTTCTTCATGGTTTAATACCTTGTCGATTAGCGCCCCCGCCGGCGGCGGGGGCTGCTCTAGACCGGTTTAAAAGTTGTACTCAACTTCCATGCCATAGGTCCGGGGGGTGCCGCTGAAGTGGCGCAAAGTGCCGAAGAAATCCCGCCCGGTATCGGTCAGGTACTCTTCATCAGCCAGGTTGCGGCCCCATAGGGACACCGCCCAATCACCCGCCTCACCCTGTAGCGCAATGCGCGCGTGAATAAGGTCGCGGGCGTCTACCCAGCCGTACTGCACGGTGGTGCCACTTTTAATCAAGTCGTACTCGCGGCTGTTGTTGGCGTCGGTGTAAAAATCGTCGCTGTAGGTGTAATCCAGCCGTACCATCAGCTCCGCGCCCCACTCGGGCAGCGGGTGAAAGTACTGCGCCCCAAGGGCACCGGAAAACTCAGCCACATAGGGCAGGCTATTGCCGGTTGCATCGGCACCAGCGGCGGCGCCACCTGGGTAACTGGCGAATTCAGCATCGAGAATACCCGCTGATCCCATCAGCTTAAACTTGTCGCTCAACAACAGGGTAAACTCAAATTCTACACCCTGGGTTTCAACCTCGGCGGCGTTGCGAATCGTGATAGAGGTGCGGCCGCCACCCAAATCGACAAACTGGTTGACCTGGTAGTCCTCATAATCGGCACTGAATGCAGCCAGACTAAAGGACAAGCGATCGTCAAGGGCGCGGCCCTTAAAGCCAATTTCGTAGCTTTCGACGGTTTCTTTATCGAAGCGAATCCCCGCCGCCAGCGCGCCGGCATTGACATAGTCCAGATTAAAGCCGCCGCTCTTATAACCGCTGGAGTATTTGATATAGGTATTCATATCTTCGCCAAAGGCGTAGTTCAGGTTAATCGTGGGCGAAAAATGGCTATCGGTACGCTCGTCTTGGACATGACCGGTGTCGATAAAGAAGACCCCGGAGCCCAAACCATTGAGCATCCAATCCACCTCTTTAGTCTCTTCCGACCAGCGAAAACCAAGGCCCAGTTTCCAGTTGTCGTTTATCTGGTAGCTGCCATTTAAAAACACCGCTACGCTGTCGGTATCAACTGTGCCATCGGTGGTGGTGGGGTTGCTGCTGTCGGTTTTGAACAGCGCATCGGCCGAGCCACTGCTGTTAACCACGCGCACACTGTCGCTCTCTTGCTGGTATAAATACAAGCCGGCGACATATTTTAGCGCACCCTCATCGGGCGAAATAATCTGAAACTCCTGGCTCAGCTGGGTGTATTCGTCCTGATAGTCGATCACAATCAAGTCGATGGGCGCGTAATCGGTATCGTTGATGTACTGAATTTGGCTGTCGCGGTAGGCGCTGATCGAACGCAGCGCAAAACCGCT
>JAOXRV010000718.1 GCA_025800435.1 Cellvibrionaceae bacterium
TGGCCTATGTTACCCAGACCACCCTGTCCATGGACGATACCGCGCTGGTGATCGACGCTCTGCGCCAGCGCTTCCCCGAGATTCGCGGGCCGCGCAAAAACGATATCTGCTACGCCACCCAAAACCGCCAGGATGCAATCAAGCAGCTGGCCCTGGAAAATCCCCTGGTGCTGGTGGTGGGTTCCCCCAATAGCTCAAACTCTAACCGCCTGCGCGAGCTGGCCCAGCGCTGTGGCGCCGAGGCCTATCTGGTCGACTCGGCTGAAGATATCGAAGAGCGCTGGTTGCAAGATAAAACCTCGGTTGGGATTAGCGCCGGCGCCTCGGCGCCCGAGGTGCTGGTGCAGTCAGTGATCGAGCGGCTGCAAAAACTGGGCGCCACCGAACCCCAAGAACTCAAGGGTCGGGAGGAAAACGTCAGCTTCTCACTGCCCAAAGAGCTGCGTTTGTAAGCCGTTTGGCACTTCACATCATTTTTTAAAAAAGCCTTTGTTTGCAGTGGCTTAGGCTTTTTTTGCCAGCCTGGACGAAGATGGACGGCAGTTTGTCGGTCGAAACGGCCGCCGATCTCGCCTAGCCAACTATTTGCCCCAATCTTTGGTATACCTAAGACTATGGAAAAGTACTCACAACAGTTTTCGCGCCCAGCGCAGGTTGCGACCAAGCTTAATATTCCGCAACAGGGCCTGACCCTGATCGAGCTGCTGGTCACTGTCACTATTCTGGCTTTGCTGCTGATGGTGGGTGTGCCCAGCCTTACCGGTATGGTCGAACGCGGCAATGTGCGAGCTCAAGTCGGCAAACTTAAGTCCGCCCTCGACATGGCGCGCTCAGAAGCCCTGGCCCGGCATATGCAGGTGGTGGTGTGCGGCTCCAGCGATGGCGACAGCTGTACTGGCAGTGCCAACTGGGACAGCGGCTGGCTGGCCTACTCTGATCGCAATCGCAACCGCGAGGCCGATTTCGGTGCCGGAGCCTGCGGCGAAGCCGAAGACTGTGCCCTGGTCAGCGAGCAGCTGGCCGGCAATGTGATCACGCTGCGCGCCAGCGCCAGTGATATCGTATTTAACCGCGATGGCAGTACCGACCAAAGTTACCAGCTCGATATTTGTGCCAAAGATGTTCCCCCCGGCGAAGACCTGGGGCGCTCAATGCAGCTGACGGTATCGGTCACCGGTGCGGTAAAAATCGTTAGGGGAGTCGCCACATGTCCATAGTACAACAAGCGAGCGCAACCGCCTTGGCGCCTGCTGCGCGCAATCAGCGCGGCGCCACCCTAATGGAAGTGCTGGTGGCGCTGTTTTTGATGGCGATTGGTTTGCTGGGTATGTTGTCGCTGCAAAACTCCAGCCAGCGCAGCAACCAAAGCGCGATGTTTTCCTCGACGGCGGTGGTATTGGCGCGGGATATGGCCAATCGCATCATGGCCAACGACGATCAGTTTGACGATAGCGACAACGGCCGTTACGCCAATATTGATACCGCCAGTGTCGACGGCTCGGCGGATGGCTGTAGCAACCAGTGCGACGGTGCCCAAATACTCAATGCCGATGTCAATGCCTGGGCCGGGCAACTGCGCAAGCAGCTACCAGCCGGGCGCGGTCGGGTGGATATTAACGCTACCGGCGTGCACATTGTCACGGTGATGTGGGACGATCAATTAACCGGTGCCGACGGCACCGACTGCGGCGGCAACCCTAAGGTCGACTTAAGCTGCGTCAAGTTGGAATTTAGGTTGTGAGTTATTTAGCGGTGATTTGTTTTAGCGGTAAGTTATTTAAGGTGAAAGGGCTATGTTAGCACCCAAGTTAGCATCCAAACAAAGCGGCGTCGGGCTGATCGAACTGATGGTGTCAGTCACCATCGGTATGCTGATTATGGCCGGTGTGGTGCAGCTCTATCTCACCTCGGTTGAGGCCCAGCGCAGCCAAGAAGGGGTGTCGCGGATCCAGGAAAACATGCGCTACTCCAGTGCCAAACTCACCGAAGAGGGCGCCACCAGTGGCTATCTCGGTTGCATCGAGCGCTTGCGCGGCAGTGAAGAAGAACTATTGGTCAATCTGTTGCAATACTCAGGCGGTGGTGCCGCTGGTGCGCCGGTGCCGGCGGTTGATTTTGTGCGCGGCAATGTCGAAGGCAGCGAAGGCCAGGGGGTTAACAATACCGATCAAGTGGCCTTTAGTCACGCCACCGCTAGCGCAGTGCCAATGCAACAGGCGGAGCTGGATGTCAGTGATGGCAGTGCCAGTTTTGATAATAGTGACAATTACCGCGAGGCCTATAATCAGTTCAGGCAGTGGGATGTGGCGGTTCTAACTAACTGCCAGCGCGCCCATGTATTATTAATTACCGACCCACCGGATGGCAGTGGCACAATTCAATTTCAGGCCGGCCCAACCGCCCCTGCCAGCAGCGCTAACGCCGGTATCTCCAATATGAATCGTCAGGTATTGCATCGCTATTACGGCCAGCAATACAGCTCGGATGACGGCAGCCTGCGCGCCAGCTTGTATAAATTGGGTGCGGCGCGCAAGAGCTATGAAGTGCGCCTGAGTCAGCGCGGCCAGCGCAGCGGCGCCAGCTGTGACAGCGACAACCCAGAGTACTGCGCCCTGTATCGCAATGGCGACGAAATACTTGAGGGTGTATCGGGTTTTAAGGTTCGCTATGGCTGGGGCGAGGGCGATTTGAAGACCTATGGCGGTGCCAATGATGTCAACGCCGCTGGCGCCTGGGACAGTATCGAACGCATCGAACTGCAAATTACCCTCACTGCGCCGGATTCCAACAGCCTAAATGGCGATAATATTGAACGCACATTTAATCAAGTAATTATGATGCGCAACACCTTTCGCGATGCGCCACTAATGGGGGGTAGCTAATGAATAGAAACTTGCCCTTAGCCAGTTGCCCAGCCAGCGCCCGGCGCCAGCGCGGCGCCACCTTAATTGTGGCGCTGGTGATTTTACTGGTGATGTCGATTGTCGGTGTGGCCTCTATCACCAGCAGCACATTGCAGGCGCGCATGGCCTCTAATGAGCGCCAGCGCATGCTGTCCCTGTACGCTGCCGAGGCCGGTTTGCGCGCCGCCAGAATGTTTCTTGACCAGCTCGCCGGGCCCGAGGAGTACTATCGTTTTAAAGACCCCGGCAACGGCTTGTACGCCGCCACCTTGCACTCAGACCTGGGGCTCGATGGTGCGGCGCTGGACAACACCATGGTCAAGACTTTTGGCGATAAACTTTACCAGCCCTCGGCCTGGGACGGCGATAACAGTGTCGAAGTTAATGCTGACGATGCCAAACTGCCGGCGGTGGTCAAGCCACCGCGCTATGCGATTGAATACCTGGGGCGGCTCGACCAGGGCGGAGTGCGGGCGATCGGTGGCAGCGACGATGTAAAGCCAGCCAATATCTTTGTGTTTCGAATTGTCGCGGTAGGTTGGGGGCAGGACCCAGAAATATACTCGATCCTGAACGCCAGTTATCAAACTGCACTGACTTTCTAACAGCGATTTAGCTTTTAGTGTGTGAATAGATTATGAAAAGTACTATTTTGAACGCCCGTTTTTCTACTCGTTTAAATACCCGCGTTGCTGCCAAGCTGACGCTATTAGGCGGCCTGTTATTGGCGGCTTCGACTGCCTCAGCAGCGCCGGGGCGAATTGCCAATACGCCCCTGTTTGTGGGCCAGACACCACAGTCTAATGTTATGTTTTTGGTGGATGACTCGGGCAGCATGGGCTGGCACTATTTGTATCAAAACCGCGCCTTTTACAATCAGGATCGGCGCACTTATAGTTGTTCCGGGGTCAATGCCATGTGGTACAACCCCCAGCTTTACCTGGATAATATCGCCGACCCGGAGAACACCAAGTTAGAGGACCGGCTCGGTTACACCCCGTGGAAAGGGGTAGATCGCTTTGGTCAGCCCTATACCAACCGCACCCTGCAGACGGCGCTTGCCGATCCCTATAATAACCCCAATACGCATGTCAATATCAGCTATTGGGGCTATTACCCATGGATTGATAACCCCGTCGGCCCCACTGGCCAGGGCAACGGTGTGTATGAGCCCGGCGAGTGTCGCACTGATCAATATATCTACGCCCACACCCTGTCGCCGGAGCAGCAGATCGATTATGCCAACTGGTATACCTATTACCGGCGCCGCGACTATGTGGCCAAGCGTGCACTGTCTGAAGTGATTCAGAAAAACGATATGCGCATGGGGATGGCGACCCTGCACAATAATAACAATGTCGGCGTGCCGGTTCGCAACATCGATGACTTAAGTACCCCGGTGAACGAAGCTAACCGCACCAATAAAGCCAATTTAATGCGCAACCTGTTTAGGTTGCGGCCCCGCTATGGCACGCCGCTGCGCACCAGCCTGGCGCGGGTGGGCCAGTATTTTGATCAGCGCAACGGTACCCCCGGCAGTTTGTTTGGTGGCCAGCGCCCCGCTTCGCCGATCTTGCCCGAATCGCAAAACGGCGCATGCCAGCAAAACTTTGCCATTGTGATGAGCGATGGTTATTGGAACGGCGGCAGCCCTGGCGTCGGCAATGCCGATGGCGACAATAACACCCAGTTTGATGGCGGCCGCTACGGCGACCGGCACAGCAATACCCTGGCCGATGTGGCCATGCGCTACTACGAGGGCGACCTGGCCCCCGGGCTAGAGAATCTGGTCGGCCCAGAGCAAGAAACCGACGCCGACGGCAATGCCCCGGACCCGCTGCTTAATCGCGCCCAGCATTTAGTTACCTACACCGTGGCCTTCGGTGTGCAGGGTACCCTGAGCGAGCCGGCGCTCAATAATAATTGGCCGCGGCCGCGGGCCAATAACGCCACCACCATCGATGATATGTTACACGCGGCCCACAATGCCCGCGGCGAGTTTCTCAGTGCCAAAAACCCGGCCGAGCTAATCGAGCGTTTAAACGATGCTATTAGTAGTATTGAAAATGCCGCCGGCAGTGCCGCCGGTTTGGCCTTGAGTTCAAACACTCTGCGAAACGGTGCTGCGGTTTTTCAAACCCTGTTTAAACCCCAAGAGGCTTGGTCCGGCGATCTGCGCAAGCAGGCGTTGTCACGTAATGGCAATGAGCTTAAGTTTTCGCTGGAGTGGAGTGCGGCCGAAAAGCTTAAAAGTATCGACCCCAATACGCGCCAGGTGTTGACCTACAACAGTTCCTATAGAACCGGGGTGCCATTTCGCTTTCCTGCGTTTTACTTTTTCCCCGGCCGCAATGAGCTATCCTCTGTGCAGGTGTCTGATCTATTGCGCGACGCCCCCCACGAAAACTTTGCCAGTGTGGAGCAGTTTCAGCAAAACGTGACCTATGGTCAGCGTTTGATAGCCTATATTCGCGGCGACCACACATACGAGCAAAGTGTTGCCAACAATAGCACCATCAGCGCTAATTTTGGCAAGGTATTTCGCTATCGCCAGGGCGAGCGGCTCGGTGCCATTGCTCACTCGTCGCCGCTGTATGTGGACCGCCCCAATGCCGGCTACCCGGACGATATCGAAGGTGGCGGCGCCAAATCCTATGCGGCCTTTGTCGAGCGCTGGAAAAATCGCAAGCCCATGGTTTATGTGGGCGCCAACGATGGTATGTTGCACGGTTTTAACGCAGACAGTGGCGAAGAGCAATTCGCCTATATTCCCGGCCTGGTGTTCAGCCGCGAGGCCGCCTATGGTCTGCACTATTTGGCCTCGGTTAACTTTTCCCATATTCCCTATGTGGATGGCAGCCCCAATGTTAAAGATGTTTTTGTCAACGGTGCCTGGCGCAGTTATTTAGTCGGCGCCCTGCGCGGTGGTGGCCGCGGCGTTTATGTGTTGGATGTAACCAACCCAGACAATGTTGATGAGGGCCGCGCCGGCAATATTGCCAAGGGTGAGTTTGTGCACAATGATATGGGCTTTGGCTATAGCCAGCCCCAGATTGTGCGGCTCAACAATGGCCGCTGGGCGGCCGTGTTTGGCAATGGCTATAACAGCAGCCGCAATGGCGATGGCCACGCCAAACTGTTTATTTTGTATCTCGACGGCAACCAGGTCGGCGACTACAAGATTATCGAAACCAAAGCCTCCGGTGCCGCGCCATTAATTGTCGACGGCGATTGCCTCAACCCCGCCAGTGATTGCAATGGCCTATCGACCCCGCTGGTGGTTGATACCGATGGCGATTACACCGCCGACCGGGTCTACGCCGGTGATTTGCACGGTAACCTATGGGCGTTTGATTTGAGCAGTGAAAACGATGCCGACTGGGATGTGGCCCACCGCGATGGTAGCCGCAGACAGCCCCTGTTCCAAGCCTGTTACCAACAGCCCTGTTACGCCAATGGCAAGGTGGCCAATCGCCAGCCCATTACCACTAAGCCGGTAATCAAACCCAATACCCGTAAAATCGATGCGCGCTATGCCCCGAGTTTGCTGGTTTACGTGGGTACCGGCCAGTTTGTCGCCGACAGCGACCCGTCCAATACCAATGTGCAGAGCGCCTATGCGGTCTGGGATTCCGGTCAGGGCGGTCTGAGCCGCGACAATCTGGTACGCCAAACAACCTCGGCCATCGGCGATAATCGCACCATGAGTGAAAACACGGTGGCCTACGATGAGCGGCGCCAGCAGGCCGGCTGGTTTATCGACCTGCCGCAGAGCCGCGAGCGTATTATTAACCCCATGTCGGTTGGCCACTCGGCGGTTTTGTTTACAACTATTATTCCGGACGCCGCCACCTGTAATGGCAACCCAGATGGTTTTGTTATGGCGGTCAACGCCTTTACCGGCGGCAAATTGCCGTTTAAGGCGTTTATTAACGCCAAAACTGGCCAGGCCCAAGATATCTCCGGTAAGCGAGTTGGTGGCATGCCCTCTGGGCTGGGTTTTGTGCAGGCCGGTGACGGCAAGGCCAACGCCTTATATACCGACCAAAAAGGCGGCTTGTATAATATAATGGTGGCCGGCCCGGATGTGCCCAGCCGCTTAACTTCTTGGAATACGGTTGATTAACTATGAGTAAACTAGCCCTAGTTGTTACCCTGTCGCTAGCACTTGGCGGCGGCCTGTTGCCGGCCCACAGCGCCCAGGCCCAGCAAGCCCAGGCCCCACAGGCCGAGTTACTGCCGGCTCCTGAGCTGGGCCCAGATCATGACCCGACCGGTTTAACCGGTAAACAGCGCGGCACTATTCACTATGTGCACCTCGATCGACAGCAGCTGGTGATTAACGATCAAATCTATATAATGCCGCTTAACTTTAAAGTGAGCATGGCCGATGGCCGCCAGGTAAACCGCTATGCCCTGGCCGAGGGCCAGGCAATCAGCTTTGTCGGCCGTTACGACAGCGACAGCGATCAATATGTGGTGGATAAAGTCACCATTTTGGAATAACCGCTGCTGGGGATCATGTTCGTTGCGATTGTCACAGCAGCCGTCACTCGCAAACAACAGCTGCACCAAGTTAAGGAATTTACAATGACCAATCATTATCCAGCGCGCGGTTTCACCCTTATCGAGCTGATGATTGTGGTCGCAATAGTCGGCGTTGTTGCCGCCTTTGCCCTGCCTGCCTACCAAGAGTATTCACTGCGCGGTAAGCGGGTCGAGGGCAAAGAGCTGTTGCTCAAAGCGGCGGCTAAGCAAGAGCACTTTTTTGCCCAGTATATCTCCTACACCAGTGTTGTTAACGGTGGTGGTAACTGCAGTGGTAGTAGCTGCGGTTTAGGGCTCAACGAGCAAAGTGAACACCAGCGTTACCAGCTTAGCGTTGACACCATTCCCGGCGGCTGCAGCCCCGATGGCAACCTTAAATGCCGTGGTTATACCCTCACGGTTACCCCCAGGGGCAACCACAGTGATCCAAAATGCGGCGCTTTAAGCTATACCAACACCGCAAAAAAAGGCACCAGCATGGGCAACGACCCCGCCCTAGTGAGAGATTGCTGGCGCTAGGCTTCCCGCCCCGAAACCCAACTGCCTAAACCATAATTGCCAGTCCAGTACGCTGCCGTTCGGTCGCAATAAGTTTGAGTTTATCGATAAAGTTTTAGCCTGGCCGTGGCCGCGCTTGTTTGCGCTACACTAGATAAAGGCCAAAAAACGCGCAAGGCGATACGCGCAGCTGGCCCAAGCCTGCCGTTGTACTTTGCATTAGCGGTTAATGATTTTCCGCTAGTGACTGTGCAATGAAATTACCAATCCCTATCTTGCTTGCGACCTTGAGCGCTAACCACGCCGCGGCCTTGAACTTTACATACGCCGCAGCGCTAACACTAATAAGAGCTTTGTTTGTGACGGCGCTGCTGGGGCTGGCCGCTGCGGCACTGGCGGCGCCGGGCAAGATTGCGCCGCAGCCACTGTTTGTCGGTGTGGTGCCGCCGCTCAATGTGTTGCTGCTGGTGGATGACTCGGGCAGCATGGGCTGGGAATACCTGTTTGAACGGCGCCAGTACTACAACGAAAACCGCCAAAACTACTACTGCCCCGGCGTCAATGTGATGTGGTATAACCCCGGCCACTATCGCCAAAATCTGTTGGACATTGCCGCTGGCAAAAAGCGCAACACCCTGCAAAATCGGCTGGGCTATACGCCCTGGAAGGGCAGCGACATAAACGGCAATCCCTTCCCCAATCGCACTCTGGCCAATATGACTCGGTTTCCTTATCGTTCGCCCAGCAGCTATCTCAGCAATAGCACCAGAAATCGTCTGGGTTATTATGAATGGGTGGATGAGCCAGGGCCCGATGGCCAGGGCAATAATCGCTATGATCGCGGCGAGTGCAAAACCGAGCGCGGCCAGTTTATCTACGCCAGCAGTTTATCGGCCGAGCAGCAAATTGACTTTGCCAATTGGTACACCTACTACCGGCGGCGGGATTTTGTCGCCAAGCGCGCGCTATCGGAAACCATCGAAAGTAGCGATGAGCGCATGGGCCTGGCAAGCCTGCACAACAACAATAGGGTCGGGGTGCCGGTTAAAAATATCGATGACTTTTCGACCCCGATTAGCGCCACCAATCGCGGCAATAAACAAAATTTAATGCGCTCTCTGTTTATGATTAACCCGGCGGGTGGCACACCGCTGCGTCGTAGTTTGGATAGGGTGGGGCAGTACTTTGATCAGGCTCAGGCAACCCCTTCGAGCCTATTTGGGCGCGAGCGGCCGGGCTCGCCCATTTTGCCCGAATCCCAAAACGGTGCCTGTCAAAAAAACTTTGCCCTGTTGATTAGCGATGGTTATTGGAATGGTTCCAGTGTTAACGTCGGTAACGCCGATGGCGATAACAATAGCGACTTTGACGGCGGCCGCTACCGCGATAACTACCGCAACACCTTGGCCGATATCGCCATGCACTACTACGAGCGGGATCTGTCACCGAGCCTGCCCGACCTGGTCGGCAACCCACCGGAAACCGACAGTAATGGCAATACCGTGGTGCCCGATCCCTTGCTCAATCGCGCCCAGCATCTAGTCACTTACGCCGTGGCGTTTGGGGTCACCGGCAGTCTGCAAGACCCGGCGCTCAACAATCAATGGCCGCAGCCGGTTGCCGGCCAGCCCAGCACTGTGGATGATATGTTGCACGCCAGCTACAACAGCCGCGGTGAGTTTCTCAGTGCGCAAAACCCCAGCGAGCTGATCGAGGCACTGGAAGAAGCACTGGGAAAAATTAACAACGCCGCAGGCAATGCCTCGGGTTTGGGTGTCAACAGCAGCACCCTAAGTGCGGGCGCCGCCATCTACCAGGCCGAGTTTAATCCGGATAAGGCCTGGTCCGGCGACTTGATAAAAAAATCCGTTAGCAGGGTGTTGAGCCCCAGCGGTCAGCAGGATATTAGTTTCAGTGAGCTGTGGCGAGCGTCAACAACACTGGCTAAAACTAACCCCACTGAGCGCCAGATATTTACTTATAACAGTGTTTCCAAGCGCGGTGTGCCGTTTCGCTTTCCAGCCGATTATGTAAGCCAAAAAGAAACAGAGCTGGCGCGTGCCCAGGTGGATGACCTGTTGCGCAACGCCCCCTATGCAGTGGCCGAGGATGATATGCAAGTGGCGCGCAACCAGCTTTATGGCCAGCGCCTGGTGGCGTATTTACGCGGCGATCACAGTTACGAGCAGAGTGTCGCCAGCGATGCCGAGCTGGAGCAGAACTTTGGCAAGGCATTTCGCTATCGGCAAAATCAGCGGCTCGGCGCCATCGCTCACTCGGCGCCGTTGTTTGTCGGCAAACCCCAACAGGGCTATCCGGACGATATTGAGGGCGGCGGCAGCAAATCGTATCGCGCCTTTGCCGAGCGCTGGGCCGACCGCGAGCCAATGATTTATGTAGGCGCCAACGATGGTATGTTGCACGGCTTTAAGGCCGCCAATGGCGAGGAGCAATTTGCCTATATACCCAATTTAGTGTTTAGCCAGCAAGCGGGCTTTGGCTTGCAGCACTACGCTTCTTTAAATTACGCCCACATCCCCTATGTGGATGGCAGCCCCAATGTTAAAGATGTGTTTGTCAACGGTGCCTGGCGCAGCTATTTAGTCGGTGCCCTGCGCGGTGGCGGGCGTGGCGTTTATGTGTTGGATGTGACCGACCCCGCGCGCCTGCGCGAAGATCAGGCGGCCAACAAAGCCAAGGGTGAGTTTGTTCATAAAGATATGGGCTATGGCTTTAGCCAGCCACAGATAGTGCGGCTTAATAATGGCCGCTGGGCCGCCGTGTTTGGCAATGGCTACAACAGCAGCCCCACCGGCGATGGTCATGCCAAGCTGTTTATTCTTTACCTCGACGGCAGTCGGGTAACTGAATACCGCATCCTCGAAACCAAAAGCGCTGGTGCCGCGCCGTTGATTGCCAATGGCGATTGCCTGGACCGGGCCAGCGACTGCAACGGCCTGTCGACCCCGCTGGTGCTCGACCTGGATGGCGATTATACCGCCGACCGAGTTTACGCCGGCGACTTACATGGCAATCTC
>JAOXRV010000719.1 GCA_025800435.1 Cellvibrionaceae bacterium
GGGCCGAGGTGCTGGGCAATCTGGTTGCGGCGGGCATCACCAGCTTTGACGTGGCCAGCCCCGCCGAGATGGCCGCCGTGCGCGCCGTCTGCCCCGAGGCGGTGCTGCATTACAACAACCCCGTCCGTTCGCCGGACGAGATTCAGGCCGCGCTGCGCCACGGTATCGCCAGCAGCCACCGCTTGAGCCACCTCATGAACCGTACTGCCGATATAGATACCGAAGGCTTCTGGCGACATGCTAGAAAGCTGGAAGATAAACGGGTAGCTGAACATCGCAATAGTGCCAAACAACACTACGGTACCCACGGCTATCGTGACGCTTTGCTGGCGTGCTTTTAGCGCTGATTCAGTTGCAAGTACGGCAGCTGCGCCACAAATCGCACTCCCTGCAGATGTCAGGATGGCCACTTCACGGTCAAGCTTGAACACCTTGATACCTAAGTATGCGCCAACGCAGAACACCGTTGTAATAACAATCGCATCCAATATTACCGCTTCCCAGCCGACTGCTAAAATCTGCTGAAAGCTTAAGCTAAAACCAAAGAGGATGATCCCGCCGCGCAGCAACTTCTGCTGACAGAACTTAGTGAACTTCATCTCTTTGTCTGTCGCGGTGCGACGCGAGATATGTCCCCAAGTGATACCGATAATAATTGCTAGCGGCAGCGCGCTAAGGCCAACTTGAGCGATCTCTGGCACACGCGAAAGGAGCAGAGCCGAGATTGCGATAATAGGTAGTGCGATGATAAGAGACATGATTGCCCCCGAAGTTTCTTATTAGTTAATGAATGGGGCTATGATCTTCTCCTACCATTTGTTAGTAAAATGGATTATTTTTAAGTAAAACATAAGTAAAACCGAACAATAAAATGAGCTTAAATCTACGTCAGTTAAAACTCTTTGAAGCCACAGCGCGGCTTGGCCGCCTAACCCATGCAGCAGATGAACAAGCGATCAGCCAATCTGCGGCTAGCCAAGCGATTAAGGAGCTTGAATCACACCTCGGTTACCCGCTCTTTCAGCGTGTGGGGCGCGAGCTGAATATGACGCCCGCCGCGCATGACGTATTGCCGCGTGTGATTCAGATCATCGAGTTAACAGATAGCCTCAAAGCACCCGAGGCCAAGAGCTTGTCAGGCATCCTGCGCATCGCAGCCAGTGTGACGATCGCCAACTACCTGCTGCCAGAGTTGGTTGCAGAGTTCCTTGCAGATCATCCGCTCGTGACGCCCGACATCGCCATTGCTAACACCTATGGCGTGATTGAAGCCGTAGAGCGCGGGCAAGCGCATCTGGGCTTAATTGAAGGCCCAGCGCTGCATCGCCAACTCGCCATTACCCATTGGCGTGATGACGCCTTACAGGTGTTTTGCGCCCCTGATCACCCACTGGCATCACAAGGCTGCATTGATGCCGATGAGGTGGCCACACAGCGCTGGATTCTGCGCGAAGACGGCTCGGGCACGCGGTTGATTTTTGATGCTGCGGTACAGCAGATTAAACAGCAGGTAAAAGTGGCTTTTGCACTCAACCGCCAAGAGGCGATTAAACGCTCGGTGC
>JAOXRV010000728.1 GCA_025800435.1 Cellvibrionaceae bacterium
CCTGCGCGAGGCCTGGGGTAAACTCTACGAGCAGTACGATATGCAGTACCTGCGCGAAGACTCCCAGCAGATTGTCCAAGATTCGCTCACCGGCACCCGCCAGATCAGGCAGATTGTGACGGACTTAAAAGGCTACTCCCACCCCGAACAACAGGATTGGCTGCACCACAATATTCACGACCTAATTGAAAGTAGCCTCAATATTGTCAGCAACCAACTTAAATACAAAGTACAAATACAAAAGCGCTACCAGCGGGATCTGCCGCCGGTGTATTGTATTGGCTCGCAGATTAGCCAGATCATTATTAATTTACTGGTCAACGCCGAACAGGCGATTGAAGAAAAGGGCCAGATCACGCTGACCACCAGTCTCAGTGAAAAGACTCTGCCCAAAGGCCGGGCCAGTGTGGATATCTGCGTTACCGATAACGGCTCTGGTATCAACGAAGAAATTGCCGACCGTATTTTTGACCCCTTTTCACCACCAAACCTGTCGGTACTGGCACTGGCCTGGGCTTGTCTATTTGCTATAACATTGCCGCCGGCCACGGCGGCCTTATTACCGTGCAAAGCCAGCCCGGGCGCGGCAGCCAATTTACCTTGAGCCTGCCCATTAGCGGCGCCAAAGGCCAGCAAGACCCAAGCCTGCTAAGCCCGACGAAAGCGAGCCAGCAATTTAGCCCATAGCCCCTGATACAAGCTCAGGCTCGCCACCACCAGACCCGCCCCCCACAGCAAGCTCGCCGGCAGCGGCTCGGCCACAATCAAGGCGCCCAATAACAACGCGATAGCCGGTGTCATCAAGGTGGTCAGGGAAACGGTGGCCGCGCTCAAATGTTTTAGCAAATAAAAATAGGCCGGATACCCCAGCAGCGAACCAAATAAAGCCAAATAGACCACCGCACTAACAGATGTGAGCGACAGGTTTTGGGGCAGCTGGCGATCGAAGTAAAACCAAGTTAACAGCAGTGGCACAAAAGACAGCAACAGCGCACCGGTGGCCTGGCGGATTGGCTCAATATTACTGTCGTAACGCTGTAAATTAACCGCGCTAAAAGCAAACACCAATACCGATAACAACACCGCGCCAACCCCCCAGGCTGCATTGGGCCCCAGCTGCAATTGGCCGCGAAAAATAATTGCCAAGCCCAACAGGGCCAGCAACAG
>JAOXRV010000080.1 GCA_025800435.1 Cellvibrionaceae bacterium
ATGCCTGTCATACGTGGCGGTGGCTCGCCCGGTGCCACCATTGAAATTTTTAACGGCAATAGCAGTCTTGGCACAGCCGTGGTCGATGCCAATGGCGAGTGGTCGTTTGCGGCAAACCTGGGCGAAGGTGAGCATATTATCTCCGCCATCCATACCGACCTGGCGGCTAACACCGGGCCGCGCTCGGAGGCGATAAAATTTGAAGTGCGCTTAGGTCTTGAGGCGGCCGAGGCAATTCGTATTCTCGACGGTGGCGATGAACACCTAAGCCAGGCAGATCTGCGCGGTCAGGTCGGGGTAGAGGTCGAGCTATCAGATAATGCCCTGGCAGGGCAACGGCTTGAGATCGACGTTAATGGCGATGGTATTAGCGATGGCAGCCATGTGATTACCGCCGCCGATATTGGCAATACAGTGCAAGTGCAAATTGCCGGCAGTGAGTTTGCCCGGTTTGACAATGGTGTGCTCAGAGCGACCGCGGTGGTGACCAGCCCAGGCACAGACCGTCGCAGTGATGCTATTAGCGATACTAGCAATGCCACTGTGTTAACGCTGACCAGAAATGAAGACAGTGAGTACACCACGACCGCAGTGGTCAATATGTGGCAAGGCAATAAGCTCTCTAGTGTCCATGTCGGCAAGTCCGGTGGTGGAATTTTTGATTTTGATATTGATACCCCGAATCAGGTGCTCAATGGTAGCCACAGCGTGGTGGTCAAGCTCGCTGGTATTGATGATATTTGGTATGTCTACCACTGGAGCTCATACGCCTTCGAGCAAGGGGGCTCGGTGGATATTAGCGAGCTTTATAGCGAGCGGCAGGGTTATCTGGATCAAGGTGCCATACACTGGTTTTGGGATAAGGCCTACCAGATATTTATGGATACCGACAAGCTCAAAGCGCCCCCTACCAGCTCCGGTCAATTGCCTGCTGCAGGTGTTGGCGGCGTTTCCGAAGCGGCCGGTGAAGACCTCTGGCACACCACTGTGTACGATACCCGCAGTTACAATGTCACCCTTGAGCTTGGCTTGAGGGATAACGCCACCGGCGAGGTAAGCACATTTGAAACCCTGAATTTCGATCACCAGTTGATTCATTATTTAACAGTTAACTGGAATGCAATTACACCATTGGTACTCGATTTAGATGGCGACGGTGTTGAAACCCTGGGGTCTGAGGATGCGATAATTTTTGATATCAATGCCGATGGTTATGTCGATAAAACCGGTTGGGTGGCCGCCGATGATGGCCTGCTGGTGCGCGATATAAACGGCGATGGCGTCATCAATGATGGCTCTGAATTATTTGGCGCTGCTACTACCATGGCCGATGGTAGTAAGGCCGAGCAGGGCTTTGCCGCGCTGGCTGATCTGGATAGCAATGGCGATGGCGTCTTCGACAGTCGTGACCAGGCCTATGGAGAGCTACAGGTGTGGCGGGATATCAACGCCGATGGCATCAGCCAGGCCAGCGAGCTAATGGGTTTGATGGAAGCGGGTGTCGCCAGTATTGACCTCAACGCCCGGGAAGTGGCTGAGTTCGACCAGGAAAACTATCAGGGCCTGCGTTCCAGTTGGGTCGATACGGAGGGGGCCAGTCACGATATCGACGATGTTTGGTTTGTGGTCGACCTGGGCTCGGCGGATAACAACGCGCCTGAGGCTCTGGCCTACGAGGAGCTTCTGGCGTCGGCTGCGGAATCGGTATTGACGGGCAATGGGCAGAATGAGGCATCACTGCCTGAAGCGACAATGCTGGATTTAACCGCCGAGCCAGAGCTGCTACAGCACCAGTGCTACTGGGAAGCCCTAAGTTAAAGGCTTAGTTAAAGGCCTGTCTTAAGCATTTGCCCACCTTACTTGCTCACCATGGATGGTGAGCAAGCGTTGCAGATTGTTCGACGCTGAGCGAGCGTTTACATACTAAGGCGCACAGTACGCCGCTTATGCCGGTGACAAACAGTCCATTGTTAATACTCCCGCCCATTAGCACTACCCCCCAACCACTGATTAACCCCACCAATAAACTCGGCAATAACCGATCTCTGGAGCTGTAGGGGCGGCCGATAACACGAATGACGATGGCCGCAATAATGCTTGGCAAGATTAACAGCAGCAGCGGGGTGTGCTGCCCGCGCAGCAGTGCCAGCCCAGCAATGCAGGCGCTGGTTACACCCACCGCGGCGAGTAAGCTAAAGAAAGGGGAGTGCTGGCGATCGAGCTGTTCGAGCAGTTGGTGATCGCGATCTGTGTCGGCCATATAGCTGTCCTTGCTATGGCAAATTTAGTGGGCCTGCTTGGCCTTAAGCTTGTGCTGAAGGCGATACAGGGCCCGCTCTTGATTGAGGTTTAAACTGCGCCTGCTCATGGTTAGGCAGACCAGGGTGGCCAAACAGGCAAAAACGGTCACCTGAGTGTTACTGGCGGTACCCAGAAAAACTGCACAGGCGGTGATAAGGCCGACACAAATGGCGGGCAGTAGGCGCGCCTTAAAGAAATAAGGGCGGCCTATAAATTTAATGGCTAAAGCGGATATCACTGCCGGCAGCAACAGTGCAAAGGCCGGGGTTTGCTCACTCGGCGCAAGGCTGTATACAAGCAGCATGGCGCTGCTAAGGCCGATGGCCAGGGCCATGCTCAACCCAATGGACTGTTGTTTTTTAATTTTTTTAAGAACCTTTTTATCTTTCGAGCCTTTCATAAGCTACCTGGAATAGTGGCTGGTGTTGGCTAGGGTAGTAGCTACACTTGCAGCGATAGGCTTATCTTAGACATCTAACATTACTCGGCTATAAGCCAAAGTAATGGTGTGGGGCGAGTGGTCGCCCGCAAGGCGAGGAAAGTGACTTGGGGTTGGAAAGAGGTGGGGTGGGCTTCCTTGCCCTTGGTGAATACTTATTCAGAGCTGCCTTAGCAAGCGGCCTTAATTGTGCTTGGCAATAAATTTACTTAAGTCTCGCGCAATATCTCTACGGAATTTGGAGCCGCTGAATATGCCATAGTGGCCGACTTTTTTATAAACCTTGTGGCGCCGCTTGTCATCGCTCAGGGCAGTGCAAATTGTTTGCGCCGCCTCGGTTTGACCCTCTGAGCAAATATCGTCCCGGGCCCCTTCTACCGTGTGCAGGGCGGTATCGGTAATCGCACTAAAATCGACAGGCTTACCCTGATAGCGAATCTGGCCGGTGGGCAGGTGGTGCTCGATAAATACCCGCTCTAGGGTTTCCAAATAAAAATCTGCGCTCATATCCAATACCGCCAGGTACTCATCGTAAAATTCCCGGTGGGCCTCAGCGTCATCGTGGTTGCCCAAAATAACATTGCTGAAAAAATCCAGGTGCTTGCGAATATGGTTGCCCAGGTTCATCGACACGAAAGCGGACAATTGCAAAAACCCAGGGTACACCTTGCGCCCGGCGCCGGGGTAGCCTTTGGGTACGGTCTTAATCACATTGCGGCGGAAAAACTCAAGGTCATTCTTGGTGGCGTAGTCATTAACCGAACTGGGGTTGATGCGGGTGTCGATTGGGCCGGCCATTAAGGTCAGTGTTTTGGGCAGGCAGGGGTGTTTGCGCTCGGCCATGACCCCGGTTGCAATCAGCGCTTGCACGGTTGGCTGGCAGACCGCCAGCATATGGCAGCCCGGACCCAGCACTTCCATAAAGTCAATCAGGTAGTGCACATAGTCGTCAAAGCCAAACTGGCCATCGGCGGCGGGCACATCGCGCGCATCCTTCCAGTCGGTCAGGTATACATCGTTATCGGCCAACATGGATTTAACCGTGTCCTTGAGCAAGGTGGCGTGGTGGCCGGACAGGGGCGACACAATTAACAGCTTAGGCTGATTGTGGGTTCCCTCCTTGGCAAAATGGCGCAGCTGACAAAAGGGCAGGTCGGCGACGATATGCTCATGCACCTTGACCGATTTGCCGTTTACCTCGACCGAGTCGTAATGAAACCCCAGCTTGTGATAGCGCTTAGTACTGCGATAGGCGCTTTCGTAGATCGCCGCTAGGGTCTTGCCCGTGAGGGTGCTGGCCCAGGGGTTACTGGGGTGGCTGCTGACGTGATGGCCAAATGAGTAGAAGCTGTTGAGTACTTCAGCACCACGGCTGTAGAGATCATAAGTTTGATAAATCATAGTAGTGAAACTTGGTCGAGTCTTCTGTTTACGCTGAACCCACAGTTAGGCTTAGCGACCGAGTTTTTACTGACGGTGGCGCCGCTCTGTATACCTATTGGGGCGCTTAGTTGTGCTGGCGTGGTTAGCTATTTTTGATAGCGATTTGTAACAGCCATTTGTAATGGCTATTCGAATACCAATTGTAGTGCCTTTTTAGAGCCTTTGTTATGCCTTTTGTTATATGTTGTCGACTTGCCGAGGGTTTTCTTCAGCAAGATGGGGTTATTATTACCATGTTGGCACTGAATGCAACCTAAATGGTGCCCTAAAGCGCGCGCCTGCGGTGTTGCGCTGCCCGTAAAGGCGGCGGGCATTCACTGCGCGGCGCGCCGTGCAGCTGTACGCTTTAGGATCCCGCTGAGCATCATCGAGTTATTCAGAGCTACTCTAACTATGTCATTATACTGTCATGACACTGTACCAGCCTATTGGCCATTGGGCTAATGGCGCCTAAAATGCGGATAAGCTAAGCTCGGGCCGGATAATGGCGAATTGATAGCTCTTCCACCATTATTCGGCGGTGTCCTAACATCCATTCTTACCGGCAGGGAATAACAGTGGAATCTCAAGATCAAAAAACCGTTTTGGAGTATCTGGATAAATTTGCCAATGTTTTCAATACCATGGTGCACGAGGTGTTGAATCACAAACTGGGTGAGAGCAATTTAGGCGCAAGCCCCATGCCCAGTTTTGATGCCGATAAGATTAGTCAGTTACTAGACTCGGGGATTCAAGTCGATACCGCCAAATTGCTGCAAGACCAGATGGAGTTTATGGGCAAGCAGACGCTGCTGTGGCAAAACGCCACCAAGGCTTTTTTTGGCCAGGGCGAAAGTGTCGATGCGGTGGTTGAGGAAGCCAAGGGCGATGCCCGCTTTAAAGACCCGGGTTGGGATGAAAACCCGGTCTTTAACTACTTTAAACAGGCTTATCTACTCAACTCACAGTTGCTGCAAAATATGGTTGAGAGCTTTCACTTTAGCGACCCCAAAGCCGAGCAGCAGCTAAAATTCTATACCCGTCAGTATGTTAACTCAGTTTCACCCAGTAATTATGTGTTTACCAACCCAGAGGTTTGCCGCGAGATTGTTGAGACCAAGGGCCAAAACCTGGCCAAAGGGCTGGAGAACTTTCTGCACGATCTCGAACAAAGCCCGTCTGAGGCTCTAAAGATCACCCAGACCGATGAAAATGCCTTTGAGCTTGGCGCTAACCTGGCGACCACACCTGGCCAGGTGGTGTTTCAGAACGATATTATCCAACTGCTGCACTACACCCCAACCAGCAAAACGGTTTATAAAGCTCCAATACTGATCAGCCCGCCGTTTATCAACAAATTTTATATTTTGGATCTCGACCAGAAAAAGTCCATGGTGCGCTGGCTGCTAGAGCAGGGCCATGGGGTCTTTATTATTTCCTGGGTTAACCCAGATGCCAGTTTCGCCAAAAAAGATTTTGCCGACTATATGCACGAGGGTATTTTAGAGGCCCTCGATACGGTCTGCGCGATCACCGGGGCCGATAAGGTCAATATGGTGGGCTGGTGTGTGGGCGGTACTTTATTAGCCACTGCGGCCTCTTATTTGCGCACCAAAGGCGATCAGCGCATTAACAGCCTGACCTTCTTAACCACCCCACTGGATTTCAGTGAGCCGGGTGAGGTGGGTAATTTTATTAACGAACAGTCGGTCAATATGATTGAGCGCAACACTGAAACGAAAGGGGTGTTCGACGGCCGCATCATGGCCACTACCTTTAGTATGTTGCGCGAAAACAGCCTATTTTGGTCTTATTTTGTCAACAACTACCTCAAAGGCAAAGACCCGATACCGTTTGATATTTTGTACTGGAATAGTGATTCCACCAATATACCCGCCGCGTGTTACATTCAATACCTGGAAAACACCTATGTACACAATCGTCTTAAGCAGCCGGGCGGGCTGGTGATCGATGGTATCAATATCGATATGTCGCGCATTGATGTGCCCTGTTTTGTGCAATCTTCTATTGCCGACCATATTGTGCTGTGGCAAGCGGCCTATAAATCGGCCCAGCTGCTCGGCGGACCGGTGCGCTTTGTGCTGGCGGGCTCTGGCCATATTGCCGGGGTGATTAACCCGCCCGGGGGCAAATACCCCCACTGGGCCCACGATGAGCTGGCCGATACCCCCGAGCAGTGGTTTGAGCAGGCTCACAAGGTGGAAGACTCCTGGTGGCCCGACTGGCACGAGTGGCTCAAGCCACAAAGCGGCAAGCGGGTTAAGGCCTGGCAGCCGGGCCAGCACCCAGACTTTCCAGCCATTGAGGCGGCACCGGGCAGTTTTGTGAAGGTACGGATATAGGCGCGGCGGTGCTATACTTGGGTATTTACACAAGGGTGCCTCGGTTTGATCACCATTAAGAAATACCCCAATCGCCGGCTCTACGATACCAGCAGCAGCCAATATATAAACCTAGAAGCCATCAAAGCCATGGTGTTGGCACACCAAGACTTTGAAGTAGTCGATTCGAAAAGTGGCGATAAGCTAACCAAAAGTATCCTGCTGCAAATTATCAGCGAATCGGAAACCAATGAGCAGCAGTCGCTGCTGACCGATTCCCTGCTCAAACAATTGATCCGCTTCTATGGCGGCGACTTACAACCCTTTTTGCGCCCTTACCTAGAGCAGAGCCTGGCCGCCTTTATCGAGCAGCAGGAGTCGATGCAGTCGGTGGTGAAAAACCTCAGCAGCCCGATGAACCTGTTCGGCAAGATGATGGAGCAAAATATGGAGCTGTGGTCGAACAAATCTAAACAGCGCGATCCAGACTCCGAATAAGGCTGTTTTTGCGGCTACTTTTGCTGCTATGCAAAATACTTATTCTTGGCCTCTCAACTATAAATAATTAGTCTAAACATTTTTGCTGCGTGGCAGCAAAATAGCTTGCATTTAGAATCTCAGCTGGCTAGTATTTGGCCTATATTGCAGTGCAGCAAGATGAGTGGTTCTAGCAAACCGCTGTACAGCGCGTCCCAGTGAATGGAATTAATGGAGCCAAGTCATGTTTGAGTCATTCGGTAAGCAGTTTAAAAACGCCTTCAAGCCCATGGGCGAGATGGTAGCCATCAACGCCAAAACCCTAGAGAGTCTGTCGCAACAGCAAACTCAGCTGTTTGGCCAGCTGTTGCAAAGCAACCTCAAGCACGCCCAGACCCTGGCTGAGCAGCGTGATATGGCCGCTTACTTCGATGCCCAGCGTGCCTATGTGGCCGAACTGCAGCAGGAGCTGGTACAGGCTGGACAAGACATGATGGAGGTGTTGCAAGAGAGCCAACAACAGGCCAGCAGCGCCTGGCAGCCAGCTCAAGAGGCAGCCCCGGCTAAGCCCGCCAAAGTGGTCAAGGCGACCAAAACCGTCAAGAAAGCCAAGCCCCAACCCAAGCCCAAGCAAGAGGCCCCCGCGCCGGGCTCCAAAGACGCCGCACCCAGCCCCAAAGAAAAAGTTGCTGCAGTGCAAAAATAATGCTTGACCCAGGGGCTTGCCTGATCAATACTAAAACAACGGATGCTGCATGGCAGCATAATAAATCAAGTTAATTTGGCCCAGTGTTAAAGGGCCCTAAAAGCCAACGAAAGGAGGCCACCATGTTCGAACAAGTAAATGAGCAGATCCAAAAATCCCTGAAGCCCATGAGCGAGCTGGCTTCTGTAAACGCCAAGGCCCTAGAGCAGCTGGCCAGCCAGCAAAACGCTTTGTTTACCGGCCTGCTCAATGACGGCGTGAACTTCTCCCAAAGCTTGACCGAAAAGCAAGATGTCAACGCTATGGTTGAAGCCCAAAAAGCCTATCTTGAAGGGGTACAGGAAAAAATCGTCGCCGCCGCCAAAGAGACTTACGACGTAATCTCTGACGCCCAGGAAAAGGCCGGCGAAGTACTAAAAGTAGCCGCTGAAGAAGTACAAGCTAACGTTGCTTCCAAGTAAGTAAGCGCAGCAAAACGACAATCATTCAGTTAAGTTTTACTGACTTTTGGGCACCTTTATGGTGCCTTCTTTTTAACGGCTGCCATATGGCGCAATTACCTGTGACCGGCGTTAAGCGCAATATACTCACTCTAGGCCATAGCTAGCCCTAATACATATGTTGGCCGCCGTTGATCGACATGGTCGAGCCGGTAATAAAGTCGGCGTTATCGCTGACTAAGAACTCCACCGTGCGGGCGATGTCTTCGGGCTTGCCGAGCCGGCCTACTGGAATTTTAGCGATAATTTTTTCCAGTACATCGGCCGGTACCGCGCGTACCATATCGGTGTCGACATAGCCGGGCGCTACCGCGTTGACGGTGATGCCTTTATTGGCATTTTCCTGGGCCAGTGCCTTGGTGAAGCCGTGAATGCCAGACTTGGCGGCGGCGTAGTTCACCTGGCCGTACTGACCGGCCTGGCCATTGATAGAACCGATATTAACGATACGGCCAAAGCCTCGCTCGCGCATACCCTCGATAACCGCACGGCAGGTATTAAAGCAGGAGCTTAAATTGGTTTCGATTACCTTGTGCCATTGCTCATAGTCCATCCGGTGCATGGTGCCATCGCGGGTGATGCCGGCATTGTTGACCAGCACATCAATGGTGCCGTAATCGTTCTCAATTTGGTTGACTGCGGCTTTGACCTGGGCGAAGTCAGCGACATCGAACTTGATTGCCGGAATGCCGCAGCGCTCGGTAAAAGCCTCCGCCGCTTGATCGTTACCACCATAATTGGCGATAACGTTGTATCCCTTTAGTTTTAATTTGGTGCAGATAGCCTCGCCAATACCGCGTGTGCCACCTGTAACTAATGCGACTCGTGCCATGGGGTTCCCCTTGCGTTTGATAAGTTACTTTGCGACCTGTGTGGCCGTTGCCGACCGCCATTTTGTTCAACAGAAAATCAGTGTAGCCGCATCTCTTTATGCCAGTAGTTGGGCCTTTAGAGTATTCGACCATCGGCTAGTAGTGTGCTGACAGCGAGCGCGCATGTTCAGGTGATGGATTTTTTGACGCTTAATTCTTCAGTCTGTAGTGAAAATTAACAACCTTGCATGACGCTTTCTTTAAACAAATTTGGCAAAAAAATTACGGGATAAAGCTTTTTAGAAAACACGGGTACGCTAAAGCAAGTTTGATGTTTTTTCAATACACTTAAAAGCTCTGCAGTTTTTGCCCCTGGCGCGGGGTGAAGTGACCACCTTTGGGGCTTTTAAATTGGAACGGAACTGACGCCGTTCCACCGCCGGCATTGTGCTGAACCACAAAGTGTAAATGGGGGCCGGTGGAATAGCCGCTGCTGCCCGACCGTGCCAGGGCCTGGCCGCTAACGACTTTATCACCGGGCTTTACCTTGGCGCTGCCCTGTAAAATATGGGCATAGACTGCGTAGCTGCCATCTTGGTGCAATACGGTAATGTGGTTGGCCTTATCGAGAAAAAAGCGCCGCACACCGCTCATGGGGTAGTCGTCTTTGGCGATGGCCACGGTGCCGGGGCGCGCGGCCACAATATTGGTGCCCATGGGCATGGCAATGTCCACAGCGTGGCGGTTACCGGGGTCCAGATGCGAGAACTGCCCAAAAAAACCCTGCGAAAT
>JAOXRV010000753.1 GCA_025800435.1 Cellvibrionaceae bacterium
CCGTTGGTGCTTTAGCGTACGCCGAGACTTCGTATTGTGTGAAGCCTGCTGCGCGGATACGCGCTTGCCCTTGTTGCTGTATCTCCCAAAGGGCATCGTCTTCTGGGATCTGCGGAGGGCGCTTGTAGAACTCAGTATTCGGCTCAATCGTTAGCTGGTACCAAGAGAGGTGGTCAGGCCCCAGTGCGAGGCCTTGCTCGAGGTCCGCCAGTGCTTGCTGTGGTGTTTGATCGGGCAAGCCATGCATAAGATCGATATTCAGGCGCTTGAAGCCTAACTGGTGAGCGGCGGCAATCGCCCGCTCTGCCTCTTGACCGCTATGGATGCGCCCCAGTGCTTTTAAGTGGTGGGTGTTGAAACTCTGTACCCCAATAGAAAGCCGGTTGACGCCGGCCGCTAAAAAGCCCGCGAATTTACCTTGTTCGAAGGTGCCGGGGTTTGCTTCCATCGTAATTTCGATATCGCTGGCGAAGGATACGATGCGGTTGGCGCTATCGAGCAGGTTGGCGATGCTTTGTGCTGAAAACAGGCTAGGCGTACCGCCCCCAATAAAGATCGATTGGATCTCGCGGCCCTGTGCCCAGCGTGCCTCGTGGCGCAGATCTGCCAAAACTGTATCGATATATGCGGCTTCAGGCAGCTCATCGCGGACGGCGTGGGAGTTGAAATCACAATAGGGGCATTTACGCACACAC
>JAOXRV010000763.1 GCA_025800435.1 Cellvibrionaceae bacterium
AAAAAAAATCAACCAGCGGGCCGGAATCAGCAAACGCAGCATCCTGAACCCGCACCGTGATGTCTTTAATCACATCAGCAACGGTATCCATTTCATACCCAGCCAACGTAGCTGCATAGGCCAGATCGTCAAATCTATCAACGGCAATTGATAGATTGGCCGCTTGGCGGCTCATGTCGTCAATTTGATCTAACGATTCTTTGATGGCATACCCCACGCCTGCCGCAGCGGCAGCCGCGCCAGCGAGGGAAAACGCCATGTTTTTTGCAGCACCCGCCATCTGTTTAGAGAGGCTTTTAGCCCAGTTCTGGCTACTACGGCGCGAGCGATTCAGCTCACTCACGAACTGCGCACTGTTTGCATACAGCGCAACGGTTAGTCTGGCAATATCGGCCATTAGGCTAGTAACCTCTCGATAACATTAAATTGCCGATCCTGATCGGCATGATTGATGACGCGGCTAGTTGGTTGGGTGTGGGCGATGGGTGGGGCGGCAGTCTGCTCCTCCGTTTTTAAATGAAGGTATGCGTTCCACAGCCCGATCAGCTCAGAATCACCTTGTTGGTACAATACGCGCGGATCGGCAATGCCGAGCATTTCGCCTAATTGAAAGCAAAACCGCAGTGCCGGATCGGCGCTCAGTCGTTTTTTGCGTCGCTCAACCCCGCTTCCGTTGTGAAATTCGCGTCCATGATGGCCGTTACGGCCGACGAGATAGCAATTGGTGAGTGCACCGATACCAGCTCGGCTGGTTCGATTGTTTCAATCATCGGCGCGCCATGCTCATCAATTAACGATTCGAGAATTAATTTGGCCGAGGCCACGCCGGTGTTTTCAATATCACCCGTCTCGCCGTGACAGGTGATTTCTTTTTGTAGATCGGCCAATCGCTGTTGGGGCAGCCGATGTGCGGGGTACTGCCCACCAAACACCTCCAGCGTGATGGGGCTGTTTTGAGATTGGAGTAGTTGTTCAACTAATGTTAATGTCATTTTGACTTGCTCCATGCTACTGAGTTTTGTTTGCCCGACACGGTGATCTGCATCACCTCCGATAGATTCGGCTCAGCAAATTGCCAGCCGTTCAAAACAACAACCATCAAGGCGATGCGCCCGTTGGGGAATGTCACCTGCAACTGTACGGTGTCGCCATTCGCGGCGGCATCCAAAAATGCCTGAAAATCGGGGTCGCTTGGATCATCCTGAAACCCAAACTCTTTATCTGGCCCCTCCGGCAAATCCCGAATAAATTTTTTGGATGTATCAATGAGGCGGTTGGCCTCAATGAAGCTGCCGGTTTGTCCGGTAGCGCCAATGGCTGTGGTGGTAATGAGGGGTTTAAACGCCGCTGGCGCGTCTCCCATTGCCCCATATTTAACCACAGTGCCAGCCGGCAGCATGGCGTACTCTGAGGGATCTTTAACTGACATTGTGCACTCCCGTGTAGTAAATATAAAAATCTCGGTTGAACTGATAGGTGGTTATCCCACCATCATTATCAATGGGCCGATCCAGACCGCCTGAATAGGTGGCGTGCTGGATCATTTGACCCTCCATTTCCCCATGAAAATGGTGTAGTTGGTTGTAGATAGATTCTGCGATTTGCTTACCCTGTGAGGGTGAGTCGTGGTAAATCGCAATCGAAAATAGATCTTTCCGAACCCCCGATTTTTTTAATCCCGTATCTGGGACGGTCGAGGGTGTAACACACCTAAACACCACGCAGCGGGGGCTATCTGCTGGGCGCTGCATCCAGTATGCATCTAGTCCTGTGTGGCGCTCTAGCCACGCCAATAACTGCTCCTCAATCATGAGCGGCACGTTCGATTTCAGTGGCAAGCGCAGTTGAAAACCGCGTAATCACCTGAGACGTACTCTCGGCTAGCGCGGGACGCATAAAGGGTACGGCCGGCTGCTTGGAGGTGCCGAACTCTTGCGCGATAGCCTTGATAAAGGCGTTTTTTTTCGGGCCAACCCGAACGGCCACTGCGTTTTTGCGGCCTGCGTTTTTGTCTTGAATTTTGGAGCTAATGCTGATTCCGGCGGTTAGCTCCCCTGAGTCCACCCCAGCGCCAGCGCGCATACGATGCAACACCGGTTGCATAGCATGCCGCGCCGAGCGGCGCAGGACTTTTTTCCCTACTGCCGCGCCCAACGCAGTGAGCCGATCGTCCAACTCCTGTAGCCCAGATACATGGTGGCTTGAGTTCATACCCCCTCCTGTTGATAAATCGGGGGGATAGCTCCCCCTGTTTCATGAGTGGCTTCAATCTGAATGCAGTCACGAGGACTAACATCAACCGATGTTATTTCCAGCATCAGACCTCGCCACCTCACCCACCCCCCAGCAGTCACGTTTGCGGAATGGCGGATGGTAAGCGTGTATCGCTCAACGCCTTTTTTTTGCTGGGAGTTATCACTCCGGTAATCACTACCTACGAATTTCACGGCCG
>JAOXRV010000765.1 GCA_025800435.1 Cellvibrionaceae bacterium
TCTGGTCCTTCGCTCATACGCTGCTCAATTCTTTCAAGGCCAGCGGCACAATAGACTCGACATTTGCACTATTACCAAGCTCGTTTGCTGCCCTTACTGCCGCACCATGTGCGTCTGTTGGACGATATCCAAGGTTTACAAGCGCTGAGACTGCATCCTCTATTTCACTGTTGGACGTGGAGACCGTGTTTTCACCGCCAGCGCCCGCCGTTGGTATTTGAGCGCCCTTTGGCTGTAAGGCGAGGCCCGTCACTTTATCTTTTGGCTCGTTAACAATTCTTGCGGCCAGTTTTGGGCCAACACCATTGGCGCGGCTAACAGCTGTTTTATCCTGCGCTGCGATCGCATTCTGAAGTTCACCTGGTTCCAGAACCGATAATATTGCAAGTCCGACCTTAGCCCCAACCCCCTGAACCGAGGTAAGAAGTCTGAACATATCGCGCTCAATAACATCACCAAAACCGAACAACGTTATTGCGTCTTCACGCACCACAGTTTCAATATGTAATCCATGGCCCTGACCAACCGCTGGGAGCTGGCCCAACGT
>JAOXRV010000770.1 GCA_025800435.1 Cellvibrionaceae bacterium
AGCATCACCATTAGAGACAGCATCAACTAAGGCGGCGCCAGACATCAATGCCCCGAGGGGACGGAACAGCTTACCGCCCATCTTACCCATTTTGCTCAGAGTAGAACCCACTGAGCGATTAACAGGCAGCGCAGCACTAACCGCTCCAGATACATTCCCCATCGAGGGGGCCAACATAGCAGCGCCCCCCATAGGGGCTACATTGAATACGGAGTTCGATATAACGCGGCCCGCTGAGGAGACGAGCTGTGTAGGCGCTTGTGCAACCTTGCTAAGCATCGTGCCACTGGATGCGGGCAACACTTTGGCTTGACGGGCAATACTGTGCAGTTTCCCCGTAGCGTTGGGGGTGTGGGGCTGGCCTGTGGTCGCCCCTTTTAATTCACCACTTAATGCAGCTAAACCAACCTCGTTGGCAACCATTCCCGCTGTGGAGCCACTTTCGCCTGAATCGCCACCTAATAACGCATTGGTTAATGCCGCGCCACCAAACAAGGCGGCCATTGAGCGCATTCGACCCAACTGCCGAAACCGAGGACGTTTAATGGGTGTGCTCTGGCGAGCACTTAATAACGGCTCGGTAATCGCTGCACGCCGTGACGAACGGCTACGATTGAGTCGTGACCGACTGCGCCGAGAACCC
>JAOXRV010000771.1 GCA_025800435.1 Cellvibrionaceae bacterium
CAAACCTGTAGTAAAAATATTTTCCCCATTGACCACTGCACCTTACACGGTTGGCACCGGGCTCTTTTCCCAACTGGCTGGAGCGGTCTTCGGAAAATCGATGTCGGTGCATACCGCAACTGCCCGGCCGATGTCACGGACGCCAGCGAAACACGGGTATTTTATAGTGCACCAAAGGCTGAATCGCTTGCTGATCACATGAACGTTTTTCTCGACTGGTTTAATAACCCTCCGCAAGACCTGCATCCCTTGATATACAGCGCCATTGCCCATTTGTGGTTTGTGGCAATACACCCCTACGAAGATGGTAATGGCCGCATTGCCCGTGCGCTGGCAGACCTCGCCTTGACCCGTCAAGAGCCTGTGCGCCTGTACGCCACGGCCCCGATAATGGCAAAGAAAGAATCCGGCTACTATCAGGCACTACACCAAACCAACCACACACTGGACATCACTCCCTGGCTGATAACTTATATCTACTGCGTAGATGAAGCGGTTAAAAATGCTTACCAAACCATTGACCACACTCTCAAGGTCGCCAGCTTTTGGCAACAATACGCCGTCAAAGGAATGAATGAACGTCAAATTAAAGTGGTTAAGAAGCTTCTGGATGCCGGCCCCCAAGGTTTCCAGGGCGGCATGAGAAACAAAAAATACTGTGCAATTACTGGTTGCAGCAATAAAACAGCGGCCAAAGACTTGAAAGAGCTGATGCAATTAGGTGTGCTGTACAGCCACGGAGCCGGACGCAGTACCGCTTACGATCTAGACTGGAAAGCGTTGCCGGGAAGTAAAATTATCACGATGTAACCCCCCTGCTGAGGCTCAGTTTGATTTTTGAAATGCTGTGCGGTTTCCCGGGGGGTTGAGAAGAGATTAATTTCCATTCACTCTGTTAGAAAAAGGAGGATAAAGCCTTCATAGACGACTTAATTGGCGCCATTGTTGCCATCATAGCTGCCATCTTTGAACTCATATCGGCTTTATTTGCACCCGCTGTAGAGCTGGCCTCGCCACTTATACTAACCCTAGCCGAACTGGCTTGGTGGCTACTGTTGGTCGTATTTGAGCTTATTATGGCCCTGATTTTCTGGCGCAAGCCTAAAAAGATAACAAAACCCAGATTCTCTAATACGCGAGAGCGTATCAAAAGATTTGCTACCCGCTGGAAAAACAGAAAATCACAGGATCATGTGCCACCAAGGCTTAGAAAACACACCAAAAGGTAAAACCATGAAACAAGTTGGCCTTGCCCTCGGTGGCGGCGGTGTACGCGGGCTGGCGCATATTCTGGCGCTGGAGGCACTGGATGACTGCGGGGTAAAACCCGCTGCCATTACCGGCACCAGTATGGGCGCCATTATTGGGGCTCTGTATGCGTCGGGCTTGTCAGGTGCGGAAATTCACGCCGGAGTGAACCGCCATATTATTCGCAAGGGTGA
>JAOXRV010000791.1 GCA_025800435.1 Cellvibrionaceae bacterium
CTGGGCTACGATATGGTGGAATACCACCCCAAACTGTGGAACGGCAATCAGGATAAGAAGATCTTACATATCGATTTCCTATCCGCCGAGATCGACGAGAACTATCACCCTGAAATTGAAGTGGTGGGCGATCTCGCCCACGCCCTGTGGATGCTTAACGAGCGAGCAGATGCCTACGGCGCCGACAATTTTGACTTTGACCTCAGCCAGCAAACCGCTGTGCGCCGGGATATGAGTGAAGAGCTAGCGCGCCACAAGGACGACAGCGGCGAAGGCCCCATCCGCCCACAAAAAGCCCTGTGGGATGCCCGCGCCGTTATGGGCCCAGAGGATATTCTGCTATCGGATGTGGGCGCCCATAAAATGTGGATTGCCCGCCACTACCAATGCCACGAGCCCAATACCTGTTTAATTCCCAACGGCTTTTGCTCCATGGGCTTTGCCCTACCCGGCGCCATAGCCGCCGCCCTGGTTAACCCAGATAAAAATATCCTGGCCATTAGCGGTGACGCCGGCTTTATGATGAATATGCAGGAGATGGAAACCGCCAAGCGCCTGGGCTGTAATATGACAGTGATGGTATGGGACGACGGCGGCTACGGCCTGATTAAGTGGAAACAGGAAAACGAGTTTGGCAAACACACCGAGCTGGATTTTAGTAACCCCGACTGGGTGCCCATGGCCGAAGCCTTTGGCTGGCACGCCCAAAAAGTAACACAGGCCGAAGACTTACAAGGCGCACTGCAAACCGCGTTTGATACCCAAGGGCCGAGCCTAGTGGTGATACCGATTGATTATAGTGAGAACAAGAAATTGACCGAGCGGCTGGGTGAGTTGACCTGCTCTATCTAGGGCACCTCTGAATAACTCGATGATGCTCAGCGGGATCCTAAAGCGTACAGCTGCAAGGCGCGCTGCGCAGTGAATGCCGGCCGCCTTTACAAGCAGAGCAACGC
>JAOXRV010000792.1 GCA_025800435.1 Cellvibrionaceae bacterium
GGTCGACTCCGCCTCGGTGATGGCCAATGCCTCGACTCGCTTTGCCGATGGTTTTGAGTACGGCCTGGGCGCCGAGATCGGTATCTCCACCGATAAAATTCACGCCCGCGGCCCGGTTGGCCTAGAGGGGCTTACCTCGCAGAAATGGATTGTGCTGGGGGAAGGGCATGTGCGCGACTGAAGGCGGCCCGATTGGCGTCTTTGGCGGCACCTTTGATCCAGTACACAAGGGCCATATCGAGCTGGCCCTGCAATTAAAGCAACAGCTGGGTTTGGTCCAGCTGTATTTACAACCGGCCAATATTCCACCTCACAAGGCTGATAGCTCCGCCAGCAGTGCCGAGCGCGCGGCAATGGTCGCGCTGGCGGCGGCGGATACCGGCCTTGAGGTTGATTTGCGCGAACTGCAGCGCGATGGCCCCTCCTATACGGTGGACACCCTCGGCCAGTGGCGCGCGCAACTGGGCCCCGAGCGACCCCTGTGTTTTTGTGTGGGGATGGATGCGCTGGTTCAGCTCGATAGCTGGCAGCGAGATCGGA
>JAOXRV010000793.1 GCA_025800435.1 Cellvibrionaceae bacterium
CGCACCCGCAGATATCTACCTAAGTGCTAACCAGAAGTGGATGGACTACGCCCGCGAGCAAAAAGCAGTGGTCAGCGATAGCATCCAAACACTAGCGCACAACCAATTGGTGTTAGTGGCACCGATACAGAGCCACCTCACCCAGATTGATCTTGAAAAGACTCAACTGACAGGCCTGCTTGGCCGCCAGCGCCTCGCCATGGCGGATCCCGATCATGTGCCAGCGGGAAGTTACGCAAAAGCCGCCCTGCAACAGCTCTCTCAGTGGTCTGATGTGGAGCCTCATACTACCCGCAGCCGTAATGTCCGGGCAGCGCTCGCGCTTGTGGAGCGTGGCGAAGTGCCGCTGGGTATTGTTTATCTAAGCGACGCCAAAGCCTCGCAGCAGGTGAAGCCGTTAGCCACCTTTCCTAGCGACGTTCATCCCACCATCACCTACCCGATTGCACTCACGCAGCACGCCCAAGCGGATGCTCAGCAGCTCCTCAGCTTTTTAACCAGCCCTGCGGCTCGGCAGCAGTTAGCCACATTCGGCTTTACGCAGGCCAACCATGACTGAGTGGCTAGGTAGTTACGCCACTGAGGCGATATGGTTAAGCCTAAAAGTGGCGAGCGTTGCAGTGCTGGCCAGCTTACCTGTGGGTATTGCCGTGGCTTGGCTGCTTGCCAGGCACCGTTTTGTTGGTAAAGCGTTGCTCGATAGCGTTATCCATCTCCCGTTGGTGCTGCCGCCGGTGGTGATCGGCTATTTGTTGCTTGTGGTGATGGGGCAGCAGGGCTGGCTTGGGCGGTGGCTCGATGAACAGCTAGGTCTTAGTTTCAGTTTTAATTGGCAAGGTGCCAGCCTTGCGGCTGCGGTGGTTGGCTTCCCTTTAATGGTGCGCGCTATTCGTCTGGCTTTTGAAAGCGTCGATCCCAAGCTAGAAGCGGCGGCACGCACTTTAGGCGCAAACCGCTGGCGCGTCTTTGCCACCATCACTCTGCCATTAACGCTACCGGGTATTCTCACCGGTGCTGTCTTGGCATTTGCACGCAGCTTAGGCGAGTTTGGCGCCACCATCACCTTTGTTTCAAATATCCCCGGCGAAACTCGCACGCTGCCGTTGGCGATGTATAGCTTTATCGAAACACCCGGCGCTGAAGCGCAAGCCGCTTGGCTATGCGCCATTGCCATCATTATCGCATTGGCATCTCTACTGGCGTCAGAGTGGTTAACACGTTACACCCGCGCACGCTTGGGGGACCAATGTTAACACTGGATATTCGCCAACAACTGGGAGCTTTCACGCTCAATACGTGCTTTGCGGCACCCGCCGGCCAGATTACGGTTTTATTTGGTCGCTCAGGTGCTGGCAAAACATCGCTCATCAACGCGATTAGTGGGCTCAGCCGACCGGATCAAGGGCACATCACCCTCGTTGATCGAACCCTCTTTTGTGCAACAC
>JAOXRV010000795.1 GCA_025800435.1 Cellvibrionaceae bacterium
TTTTAATTGCCTCTCGGGTTATTCAAGGGGCCGCCGCTGGTATTTTTATGCCGCTGGCCACCTATGTCATGAGCCGAGTATTCCCGCCCGAGAAGCAGGGCACCGCCATGGGTTTATTCGGTGTTATCGTGGTAATGGCCCCTGCCCTTGGCCCTTATCTGGGTGGACTATTGGTCGACGCCTTTAACTGGCGCATGGCTTTTTTGCTGCCGCTGCCGCTGGCCATAGTCGGCAGCCTGCTGACCATACAGTTTATGCCCGAGCGCGAGCAAAACGGCCCGAGGCCAAAACTGGATTGGTACAGTGTTAGCTTTTTAAGCATCTCTATTTTTATCTTGCTGTTGGCCCTAAGCAAAGGTCAGGACAAGGGTTGGAGCTCCAATTTTTCGCTCTGGTGCCTATTTGTGTTTGCCATCAGCTTTGGGGTGTTTATGTTGCGCCAAAACAAAAGCCGCAACCCACTACTCGACCTCAGTTTGTTTTTGCATAAAGGCTTTACCCCCGCCGCTATTGTGGCTGCGGTTTTTGGTGCCGGGTTGTACAGCAGTTTTTATTTGGCGCCGCTGTTTTTGCAAAATATTCAGGGCCTAAGTGCCACCGAGGCAGGCCTGGTGCTGCTGCCCGGCGGTATTATGCTGGGCATGAGTTTGCCCATTGCCGGGCGCCTGGCCGATAAAATATCGCCCCGATTTTTAGTCGCCGTCGGCATCTTTTTGTTTGCCTATTCTTCCTGGCTAACCGCCAGGGCGGACTACCTAACACCGTTTTTAATTTTTACCTGGTGGGTAATTATCGGCCGTATCGGCATGGGCTTTATTATGCCGCCGCTGACTATCGCCTCGTTTAAACATCTGCCCCAGGAAAAACTCAGCCAGGGCTCTGGCGCCACTAACTTTATCCGTCAATTTGGCGGCGCCCTGGGGGTTAACCTCAGTGCTATTTTTTTAGAGCGCCGCACTAGTTTCCATATCAGCCATATTCTCAGCGGCCAGAACGAGAGCAACCAGCAGTCGATTAGAGCGGTGCAGGAGTTAATGCCCTATATCCACGAGGCCACCGGCGTCGACTACTTGCAACAAATACCGCTGGCGGCCTGGGTAATGGGCAGAGAGCTGTATCGCCAAGCCGCGACCCTGGGCTTTCAAGATACCTTTGCCCTGACCGCCCTGGTGTTTACCTTGTTGATTGTGCCGGTAATGTATTTGGCCAAGCGGCCCCAATAGGGTACTTCTGAGTAAATCGATGATGCTTGAACAACAAACCCAGCCCGAACCCTAGGGCGCCTCTGAATAACTCAGTGACAGCCCGATAAAAATTCACCCGCCTTACGATTCACGAGAAAAAATCGGCAATCGTTCTGCAATAGAGTAATTTTGTTCTACGCTATTACATAAAACCGGCATCGAAGTCGGCGCCCTATCCATAATGATTGCGGCGGCCAAAATGGCTCCGACGGGCCTGGCAATTCAGTTTACGCATCAAGCAAGGTTAATCATCATGCCGTGGTTTAAATCCAAAGCAGACGACAGTCATAATACTCCACCCAAGTTAGTTGATGAGCGGCTTTCGCTAGTGGCCGCCATCAATCAATCCATGGCAACCATCGAGTTCACACCGAGCGGTGAAGTATGTAATGCCAATGACAATTTCTTGCAGGCAGTTGGCTATCAGTTAGATGAAATCAAGGGCAAGCACCACCGAATATTTTGCACCCCCGAATACGCCAACTCGCAAGAGTATGTGCAGTTCTGGCGAGACCTAAACGCCGGCAAAACCATTTCGGGAAAAATAAAGCGCGTCAACAAACACGGCGACATACTTTGGCTAGAGGCATCCTACACCCCTATTATCAATAGCCAGGGCAAGGTTGAAAAAGTGGTTAAATTAGCGGCGGATATCACCCAGCGTGTATTGAGCGAACAGGATATAAAAACCAAGGTTGACTACCTCAACGATTCAACCGCCATTATCGAGTTTAAACCCGATGGCACAATTACCGATTGCAACGAAAATTTTCTGAAAACCACAGGCTATACCAAGCAGCAAATAGTTGGCAAACACCACGGTATGCTGTGCGAACCCGACTATGCCAACAGCGAGGAGTACCGCCAGTTTTGGCAACGCCTGAACAACGGTGAACACAGCTCTGGTAAATTTAAACGTATTGACTCCAATGGTAACCCAATTTGGCTTGAAGCGTCTTACCAGCCGGTTTTCGACTTTAAAGAGAACCTTATCGGGGTTATTAAGTTCGCCATCGACGTAAGCAAGCAGGTCGAAAAGTTCCAAAGTGTTGAGGCCACCTCTGAGGTAACCAAGAAAATCTCCACCGAAACCGTGGAAATCGCCGAGCAAGGTGGCCTGGTTATCAAGAACGCGGTAACCGAAATGAACGCCATCGCCGGCTCGGTGCAAGAATCCTCAGAACATATTGAGAACTTAAACTCCCAATCCACCCAGATAAATTCAATTATCAGCACCATTCAGGAAATTGCCGACCAAACCAACCTGCTGGCCCTAAACGCGGCCATTGAAGCCGCCCGCGCCGGTGATCAGGGCCGGGGCTTCGCCGTGGTGGCCGATGAGGTTCGGCAACTGGCGGCACGCACCTCCCAGTCTACC
>JAOXRV010000802.1 GCA_025800435.1 Cellvibrionaceae bacterium
ACTGAGCGAGCTTATTAAAGCCATACGCCCAGAGCAGATGAAATTAATTTCACTGGCCAAATCCAATAAAGATGAGCAGGCCATGGCAGCGATGGGCTCGCTGTCCGGGCGCACACAGCAAGTGTATGAGTTGGCCCGGGAGATTCTTCACCGCGAGCAGCAATCGCTGGGCCAGATTGCCGCCGATAACGCCGCCCAGGGGCAAAAGTTAGGCTTGTATATTCTGGCACTGGCGGCTTGCTTTTGTGTGTTGGTGGGTTTGATCAGTGTGGTGCTCAGCAGAAACCTAATGCGCGGTTTGCGCGATATCAGCGAGGCCTGTAAACGCTTTGCTCAGGGCCAGTTAAAACTCAAGCAAGAGGATATTCCCAGTGCCAGTGCCTGTGAGCTAGCCCAGGCAAAGCTGGCACTGCAAAAAGCCATTAATGTGACCGCCGGTGCGGTGGAGGGCATTCGCAAACAGGCACTGTTGCTGGAGGGCAACTCCTCTGCCATGGGAAGCTCATCGGGCCAGGCCCAAACGCGTACACAAAATGTTAAAACTAAAATTGCCGCCCTCGACCAAAGTTTGGAGTCGCTCAATACCATTAGTCAGGAGGTTGATGAGCAATTGCGCCAGGGCAGTGATGAATCCGAGCAGACTTCCAATGCCTGTATTCAGGCCAGCAATGAAATTAGCCAAGCGCTGGGAAAATTCACCGAGTTTCAGGCGCAGCTACAAGAGGCCATGGATAAAACCAACGAGCTGTCGGGATCGGCGGATATGATTCGCAGTATCACCGAAACTATTCGCGGAATCTCTGAGCAGACCAATCTATTGGCCTTGAATGCGGCGATTGAAGCGGCCCGCGCCGGCGAGCAGGGCAAGGGCTTTGCGGTCGTGGCTGAGGAGGTGCGCAACTTGGCCAGTCGCTCGGCCGAGGCCGTGGGGCAAATTTCGACCCTGGCAATTTCCATGGGTAGCAATGTTAGCGAGGCTATTAAGCAGCTGGATCGCTCCGGTGAGAGCATGGATGTCAATATTCAGTTGTTGCAGAAAACCGTAAAAAATACCCAGCGCTCAAGTGAATCTTCACAGCAGACGGTGGCTAAACTCAATGATATTCAACAATTTAATTTAAAGCAAAAACAAGAACTTGGCAGTATTTGTGATGTGTCTTTTCAGCTGAGCGGCGGCTCCGATGAAAATATAAAAGCGGTCGAAGGGCTCAACGCATTAGCCCGAGAGCTGGATGCCAGCGCCAATGAATTAAATTCCTTGGTGGCGCGCTTTAGCTAAATCAAAGGTGGCGAAAATGAAATTTAATAATCTATATGGTGTGTTATTGCTGGCCCTGTGTTTAGCGGGCTTTGCAGCACAGGCGGAGCCGATGGTCTACCAAGCGGGGCATCCCAGTTTGCAAAAATGGCTGCTGCCCGATGTGCCGCCCCAGCCCGACAATAATAAACTGACAAAGGCGAGGGTGGCCCTGGGCAAACAGCTTTTTTTTGACCCGCGCCTGAGTCAAAAAGGCAATATGTCCTGTGCTTCTTGCCACAACCCTAGCCTGGGCTGGAGTGATGGATTAAAGACCTCGGTCGGCCACAACGGTAAGCGCCTGGGGCGTGCCTCGCCGACGGTAATAAATACCGCCTTTAACTCGATTCAAATGTGGGATGGGCGCAAATCAACCTTGGAAGATCAAGCCATTGGGCCGATGGAGTCGGAAGACGAAATGGCCACGGATCTCGAAAAAATGTACAGCTTTTTGCGCAGTAATGCGGGCTACCGGGCTTTGTTCGCCGGGGCGTATCCGGGTGAGCCTATTAATAAATCGACCCTGACTCGGGCCATTGCCAGCTACGAGCGCACCATTATCAGTAATAACTCACCCTTTGATCGCTGGGTTAAAGGCGATGCCGGGGCGATGAGTAAACTGGCGGTTAAGGGCTTTAAATTATTTATGGATAAAGACAAAGGCAATTGCGCCGCCTGCCATACCGGCCCCAATTTTACCGATAACGGCTTTCACAATTTAGGCTTGGCCTCATTTGGGCAGGCCGAGCCCGATCTGGGGCGTTACGCACAGCGACCGCTGGGCTTGTTGAAGGGGGCCTTTAAAACCCCAACCCTGCGTGATGTAGAGCGTACCGCACCCTATTTTCACGATGGTAGCGCTACCACCTTGGGCGATGTGATGAGCCACTATGTGAGTGGTGGAATTGTTAAAACCAATTTATCCCCCAATATGAAACCCGCCAAACTCAATCAGCAGGAACAGATTGCGATTATTGAATTCATGCGCGCCCTGAGCAGCCCCATGCAGCCGCTTGTGGTGCCCGAGTTACCATTGTAGGAGAACCCTGATGAAATACATAAAACCGATGATACTGGCGCTGATGTTGACACCTCTGATGGCAGCTGCGGCAGAGCACACCGTAAGCCAGGAGATCGGA
>JAOXRV010000823.1 GCA_025800435.1 Cellvibrionaceae bacterium
CGCATATCAAAAAAGATACTGGAGTGCATTAAGGCCTTGGGGGATGGCTGATCGATCCAGCGGTAGAAGCACTCCTGCCATTTTTTCAGCGGCTGGCGCCAGCGATCGGTGGTGGCCATAATCTCACCGGGGCAGTAGATATAGCCACATTCGTTTAGGCCATCGCAGACATAATTGGCCAGGGCCTTAAAGTACTCGTCGTGCTCGGGCTTAACTTTATTGCTCAGCAATAGGCCATTGTCCTGATCGGATTTTGCCGATTGTTCCTGCCGCCCCTGGGAGCCAAAGGCCAACCAGGCAAACGGCACTGGCGGCTCGCCCAGCTGCTCGATCGCCTGTTTGATCAGCTGGCGGGTGATGGCATCGGTTACGGTGGTCACTACCCTGCCCACCTCTTCGGCTCGGGCGTCGCGGGCGATCATATTGCGCAGCAGGGTAGGAATATCTTTGGCAATTTGCACCAACCCGGCCCGGTCTTTAACCCGGCTGGCCTCGCCAATTAGATAAACCGGCTCAGAGCGCTGATGTTTAATCACATCGGTGGCGGTCAGAATACCTTTAACCTGCTCGGCGCCGCGGCCATCCCCATCCACTACCGGTAGGTGGTGAATATTGTTGGAGGACATAATCATCAAGGCTTCAAACAGCATGGCATCGTGATTTACGATAGTGGGGTTGGCGGTCATTACCTCTTTTACCGGGGTTTGGTAATCGAGGTTTTCAGCCACCACCCGGGAGCGCATATCGCGGTCGGTAAGCACCCCGCACAGGCCCTCATCGGTTACCACCAGCAAGCTTGAAACCCGCTCTTCAGTCATCTTTACGGCAGCCTGATGGACGGTGTGGTCAGGATCAATAATCACCGGGGCGCGGTTGATCACATCGGCCACAGTCTCAGTTAACTGGGAGTTTCGTTCTTTAAAGCGCACCGCCTGGCGCAGACGCTTGGCGTGGGCCTGGTTAAAAAAGCGGTCGAAGATACGGCTCTCTCGGCGCAGGCTTTGGAAGGTGGCCTCATCAATTTGGTAGAGCAGGCCATCTTCGAGTACCACACAGTGGTTGGTGACCTTGTGGCCGGTCAACAGCGAGGGGAAGCCGAAGTAACCGCCCACATCCACCCGGTCGACCAGTTCGTTGTTTTGGTCGCGGATTTCAAAGGCGCCACTGCGCACAATAAACAGTTGGGGGTTTTGCTCCTGAAATAAATCGGGGCTGGTGGCCTGGCGAAAATAGGCGATTCGCACCGCTTTGGCGGCCCGCTGCAGCAATTCTTCGCTCAAGTGATCAAAGGGCACACATTCAGCCAAAAACTGGCTGATCTCTTGTACTTCAATGGAGCTGTCTTTGCTCATGTCTGTTATTTCCCTTGCGCTAGCAACACCTAAAATAATACGCCCAGATATAAACCCGGGCCAGCCCCCATAAACAAAAAAAGCAGCTTACTCTTGTCGGTTCGGGGGAAGAGTAAGCTGCGCAAGCCGGTTGGGAACCGAATAATACTTAAGCACAAAAACTAAATATC
>JAOXRV010000826.1 GCA_025800435.1 Cellvibrionaceae bacterium
CGGCCGCGCTAGGGTCAGAGTAAGTGGCTCGATAGGGCTTGCTAGCTCCGGAGCCATTCGACTACCGACCACCGCACCGTAACTTGTCATGAGCGTGATTAAGACTAAGTAAAGGTTGGCCTGGAAAGACATGTAATATTCTGGAGCCATGGTCAGCGTACCAGCTGCCGATAACCAAAGACTTAACGCCAATAGTGCTCCAGGCGACCACCAGCTACTCTCGATTATTCTGGCAAAGAATGCAGTCAGGGTCCAGCAAGCGAGGATTGCCATTCAGCGCCCCTTCCGAGATGGTACCGCGAAGGGAAGAATAGCGATGGAGGTCCGACGCGACAACCACAGTGTCTGCCAGACATATTGGAGACCAAAGGCAACGGCTGTTCCCCATGCCAGACATGCAGGCCCACTGCTGGCAAGCAATAGACCTGCCGCAACTTGACAAAGCATAGCGCCCAATAATGACCAAAGTACAATTTTTGCGGCGCCAGTCATTTTTAGGATTTCATCACTAAGGCCTCCAAAGGCCTCGCCAAGAACACCGAACATGAGAATACCAAGCACAGGGACCACGGGAGCATATTCAGCCCCCAAAAGCCAAGGAACCA
>JAOXRV010000834.1 GCA_025800435.1 Cellvibrionaceae bacterium
GTCGGCCTGCGTGCTGCCCCTCTGGGCGGCGCTTCCGCGACTGGCTGCTTCTGGGCGGTGTGAGGGGTGCTGTCGGCGGTGCCCTTCCTCCTGCCGCCTGTCTTTTGCCCACTTTGGTTCAAATTCAAACGCCCCTTTTACCGCACTGTTGCCCGGGTCCGAGAGCGCGCGAGGACGCGTGGCTCCCCTCTGGGAACCATGTTAAATCGCCGTACTTCGGTACCGACAGGCCCCGGAAGCGGACGTACGCTGCGGCGTACGTTCGGTCCCTCAGGTACAGTCCCCATGCCGGCCTCGGAGGTGGAGGATGCGCCCCACAGCACATTTTAGGCCTTGCGACGACCTACGGGCTCGCTGTGCATTTCTTTTTATGTAAATTTAACGTAAAGTCCCCTAAAATTCACTTTTTCAAAACTGGTTCTAAGTGCGGTAATTGGTGGTTGTTTTCCCACGCTCGAAAGGGCCGTGGGCGTTATTCCAGTCAGCAACGCTGCCGTGGCGGCAGAACTTCTGCCGCCAAATCCCATTTTCCCGGGCCTTTTTGTTTGGCGGGAAGGGGGCGGGGCTTCGCCGGCTGCTCCCCTTCGCCGCTCATTGGCTGACGGTCGCTCATGCGCCCCCTAGCGGCCAAGGTCTGACCAAGGGTGTTTGTATGCTTAACTGTGTGAAGTGCATAAATCGATACACGTCATGACGTCATCCTCTTCGTTGATTGGAGGAGAGTCCCCCGGCCCCTGCCGCCCCTGCCTTCCACAACTTTCAAACTTTAGTGTTGTTCCTGATCCCAAGCCTTACCGGCTGTTTCTTTTCCCCTTGTCAGACCATTCTGCGCGCTTTGTGTAGTTTTTCGGATTTTCGGTAAAGGAAAGTTGTGGAAGTGAAGGTCCGCAACTTTGTCAGCGACTTAAGCTAGGTCGAGCTTTTCTGTAGGTCCGGGGCCGGGTGAATCTGCTCCCCCTCCCCTTTTTCCCTTAGACTTGGAGATTTCGTGTTGTGTTTTTTTGTTAGTTAGTCATGGAAATAAAAGGCACCTAAATTATTGCCTCGTTATTCTTTTGGGTTCGAATTGTTTAGTTTTCGTCAAACCGTCAACGGATCGTCAAAAGTATTTATCGTCAATTAAATAGGCCTAATTTTGGAAATGTCTTCGTGCGTTGAGTTCTCTGCGAGACTTGGCGCCCCCCAGGTGGCGTAGGCTG
>JAOXRV010000842.1 GCA_025800435.1 Cellvibrionaceae bacterium
GGGCCGCCGCTGGGAGAAATATAGACTTTTGTGTAATTACCAAGGGAAGTGTCGTCAAGTTACATTGTGGCATCTAAGGCGGCATCCCAAGCAAAGATGGTTTTTCTGCTGATCCAATGCAGGCAATTATTGGTAAAAGAAATGCATGATTTGTTTAAGCTTACTTAGAAAAACCATACAGAACGCAAGGACAGGGTTCCGCTGAGCATTGCCGAGTTATTCAGGGCTACCCTAGCGAACATACGCCCGGTAGCTAGCAAATATAAAGACTGCCTAAAGTAGGTGTTGGTAACAAACAGGCCAGTTAGGATAGTGAGGTTAAAGGCTCGCTAACCGGCAAGACAGAAATGGAGCATTACTATGCTGAGTAAAGAGTTAGAATTAACGCTAAACAGTGCCTTTAAAGGGGCCCGCAGTAAACGTCATGAGTTTATGACGGTTGAACACCTGCTGTTGGCCTTGATCGACAATGACTCGGCCTGCGACGTGTTAAAAGCCTGTGGCGCCGATTTGCAAGTACTTAAAAAAGATCTGCTAGAGTTTGTCGACTCAACTACCCCCTTAATACCCGAAAACGAAGAGGAGCGCGAAACCCAACCCACCTTGGGGTTTCAGCGCGTGCTGCAACGGGCGGTATTTCACGTACAGTCATCGGGTAACGATGAGGTGACCGGGGCAAATGTTCTGGTTGCCATTTTCAGCGAACAAGAAAGCCAAGCAGTTTACTATCTTAAGCAGCAAAATATTGCCCGTATCGATGTGGTTAATTTTATTACCCACGGTATCTCCAAGCTGGCCGCCGGTCAACCGGCGGAAAACGAACAACAGCAGAGCGAAGAAGCAGCCGACCCGGCCAACCCCAATAGTAGCCCGCTGGAGGCCTACACCACTAACCTCAATGAAGAGGCCAAGGCCGGTCGTATTGATCCGCTGGTCGGGCGCGAGCAAGAGCTGGAGAGAGTGGCCCAAATTCTCAGCCGTCGGCGCAAAAACAACCCCTTGTTGGTCGGTGAATCCGGTGTCGGTAAAACCGCTATTGCCGAGGGCTTGGCCAAGCGTATTGTCGAAGGCAAAGTGCCCGCCATTTTGGCCGACAGTGTGGTTTACTCGCTCGATATGGGCGGTTTGTTGGCCGGCACTAAATACAGGGGCGATTTTGAAAAACGCCTAAAAGGTTTGTTGGCCGAATTGAAAAAGCGCAAAGGTGCGATTTTATTTATCGATGAAATCCACACCATTATCGGCGCTGGCGCCGCCTCGGGCGGGGTGATGGATGCCTCCAATCTATTAAAGCCCATGCTCAGCTCCGGCGAGCTGCGCTGTGCCGGGTCCACCACCTTTCAAGAGTATCGGGGCATCTTTGAAAAAGATCGGGCGCTGTCGCGCCGCTTTCAAAAAGTGGATGTGCTTGAACCGAGTGTGGATGAAACCTATCGCATCTTAAAAGGTTTAAAAGGCAGCTTCGAAGAACATCATAATTTACGCTACACCGATAAAGCCCTAAAGGCCGCGTCCAAATTGGCAGCGCGCTATATCTCTGATAAGTACATGCCTGACAAAGCCATCGATGTGGTGGATGAGGCCGGTGCTTTCCAGCAATTACAGCCCGAGAGCCGGCGTAAAAAGCTAATCGGTGTCGGCGATGTCGAGGCGGTGATCGCCAAGATTGCCCGCATCCCAACCAAAACCGTTTCCAGTTCGGATAAAACCCAGCTGCAAGAGCTGGAGAAAAATCTCAAGCTCACCGTGTTTGGTCAGGACGAAGCCATTGGCAGCTTGGCCACCGCGATCAAGCTATCACGCGCTGGTCTTGGCAGCCCGGATAAGCCCATTGGCTCTTTCTTATTTGCTGGCCCCACTGGTGTCGGTAAAACCGAGCTGTGTCGGCAACTGGCTATATCCATGGGGGTTGAGTTGGTGCGCTTTGATATGTCCGAATATATGGAGCGGCACACGGTCTCGCGTTTAATTGGTGCGCCGCCGGGTTATGTGGGCTTTGACCAGGGTGGTTTGTTAACCGAGGCAGTAACCAAAAACCCCCACAGTGTGGTGCTGCTCGATGAGATTGAAAAAGCCCACCCGGAAGTTTTTAACCTGCTGCTGCAGGTGATGGATCACGGCACCCTGACCGACAACAACGGTCGCAAGGCGGATTTTCGTAATGTGATTCTAATTATGACCACCAATGCCGGTGCCGAGGATATGGGCCGTGCATCCATGGGCTTTACCAAACAAGATCACAGCAGTGACGGCATGGAGGCGATCAAGAAAATGTTCACCCCAGAATTCCGCAACCGTCTCGATTCCATTATCCAGTTCGGCTCTCTTAGTATCGAGGTTATTAAAACCGTGGTGGATAAGTTTTTGGTGGAGCTGCAAGCACAGCTGGATGAAAAACACGTACAGCTTGAGGCCACCGAGGAGGCCAGGCTGTGGTTGGCCGAGCGCGGCTACGATGTGAAGATGGGCGCCCGACCAATGGCGCGTTTAATTCGCGAGAAGGTGAAAAAGCCCCTGGCCGAAACCATTTTGTTTGGTGATATTGGCAATCGCGGTGGGGTGGCTCATATCGAAGTGGTCGATGACGACCTGACCATTCGTTTGCAGACTGAGTTAGAGCCCGAGCCCGGTTAAGCCCTAAGCAGCCGGCTTAAAGCTCGCTGGTCAAAGTAGTTTATAGCCCCATAAAAAAACTCCAGCCAGGTGCTGGAGTTTTTTTTGTTAACTATCGCATGCTGCGTTTTGGCTACTACAGGCGCCATGTCGCTTGGGCAAAATGTGCGAATGTATCAGCGGGCTCGGTAGGTAATGCGGCCCTTGCTCAGGTCGTAAGGGGTCAACTCTACTTTAACTTTGTCGCCGGTCAGGATGCGAATATAGTTTTTGCGCATTTTGCCGGAAATATGGGCAGTCACTACGTGGCCGTTTTCCAGCTCTACCCGGAAGGTGGTGTTGGGCAGTGTATCGATGACGGTGCCTTCTAATTCAATATTGTCTTCTTTCGCCATTCGGCTAGTTCCTCGATATCCTCAATCGTTTTAGGGGCCTGGGCCCAAAGAAGGCGGCATTTTGCCCTAAAAAGCGGCAATAGCCAAGAAATGTTTGGTGTTTGTGGATTTTTTAGGGCTTTTGCCGTTGCCAGCCCGTTTGGTTGAGAAACTCCAGTGGCTGGTAGTCGGTTTTGTAGCTCATTTTGCGGCAGTCTTCGACCCAGTAGCCCAAGTATAAAGAGCGCATCAGCAGCTGCTGGCAGCGCTGGATTTGAAACAGTACACAGAAGGTGCCCAGGCTGCGCGCCTGTTCATCTGGGTCGTAGAAGGTGTATACCGCAGAGATGTGGTCTTCCAGCTCATCGGCCACGGCCACCGCCAAGACCCTGTCGCTGTCATCGCAAAATTCGTAAAAGCGGGTGCTGGGGTGGGCGGCGGCCAAGAAGCTCACAAACTGAGCACGCGAGGGCGGGTACATGTCCCCATCCTGGTGGCGCTGCTCAATGTATCGCTGATAGAGGCCGTAGTGACGCTCTAGGCTGAGCTGGTGCAGTACCCGTACCTGCAAATCCTGATTGCGCTTAATACAGCGGCGCTGGCTGCGGTTGGGGCTAAATTGAAAAACCGGAACACGCACCGATACACAGGCGTTACAGTCGTCGCAGTTGGGGCGGTAAAAATGGTTGCCACTGCGGCGAAAACCGTACTCAGATAAACGCCGATAGGAATCGGCATCCAAATCGGCATCTGGGTCCACAAACACGGTGGTGGCTATCTTGTCTTTTAGATAGCTGCACTCGTGGGGTGGGGTGGCATATAGGCGTATTTCAGACATAAACTCGTTTAAATCCTCAATTCACCTGCATTTAAACACAGCTGAAGGCGTTACCCAACCGTGAAATTGACTATTCGTCTGAGGGAGGATAAATACGTCAATGTTCCGACAAATGGCGCCAAAATTGTCGAAAAATTAAGAGCTTAGGGCAAATGGATGAGTCAAGGGCCGTTCGACTAAGCGGGCCAGTTGCCGCTCAAACTGCTGGCGCGGCCATTCGACGCTGCCAAGGCTGCTCAGGTGTTGATTGCTCACCTGGCAATCAATTAACTCAATGCCAAGTTGCCGGGCCAGTTGGCACAAGCCCGCAAACGCCACCTTAGAGGCATCCCGGCCCCGAGCAAACATAGATTCGCCAAAGAACACCGAGCCGACCTGCACCCCGTATAGGCCGCCGAGCAGCTGTTCGCCTTGCCAGGCTTCGATACTGTGGGCGTGACCCAGCTGGTGCAGTTCGCAATAGGCCGCCAGCATATCTTCGCTGATCCAGGTGCCCGCCTCATCCCGAGGCTCGGCACAGGCCTGCATAACCTCGGCAAAGCGGGTATTGCAGCGCAGTTGGTAAACCCCTTTGCGTATGGTTTTTGCCAGGCTGCGGGAGATATGCTCTTCACCTGGCACTATCACCGCCCTGGGGCTTGGGCTCCACCACAAAATCGGTTGGGTCTCATCAAACCAGGGGAAGATGCCGCGCCGATAGGCGGCCAGTAGGGTGGTCGGGCTTAAATCGCCGCCAGCGGCCAATAGCCCATTGGGCTCATCGAGGGCGCTGGCGGTGGCGGGGAAGTGGCTGGAGCCGGGTTCCAGCCAGGGCAGCTCAATCACCGGCGGGCTTATTGCTCATCTAGGTAGCGTTCCGCATCCAGCGCCGCCATACAGCCGGAGCCGGCCGAGGTAATCGCCTGGCGGTAGGTGTGGTCGGCCACATCGCCGGCGGCGTAAACACCGGCGATAGAGGTTTGGGTGGCGTTGCCAGCTAGGCCGCTCTGCACCTTGATATAGCCGCCGGACATATCCACTTGGCCCTCAAAAATATCCGTATTGGGTTTGTGGCCAATGGCGATAAAGACACCGTTGACATCGATATTTTGCTCGCTGTCATCACTGGTGCTTTTCAGGCGCAGGCCAGTTACACCACTGTCGTCGCCCAGTACTTCTTCCAGGGTGTGGTTCCACATAATGGTGACATTGCCATTCTTGGCCTTTTCCAAAATACGGTCCTGTAGAATCTTCTCGCTGCGCAAACTGTCGCGGCGGTGAATCAATACCACCTCTTTGGCGATATTGGCCAGGTATAAAGCTTCTTCTACTGCGGTGTTGCCGCCGCCGACTACCGCTACTTTTTGGTCGCGGTAGAAAAACCCGTCACAGGTGGCGCAGGCGCTAACGCCGCGGCCCATAAAGGCCTGCTCTGAATCCAGCCCCAGGTACTGGGCCGAGGCGCCGGTGGCGATAATCAGCGCGTCACAGCTATAGGTGTTGCTGCCCTTGAGAATAAAGGGGCGCTGATCCAGCTGAGTTTCGTGAATATGATCAAAGATAATTTCGGTATCAAAGCGCTCGGCGTGCTGTTGCATTTGCACCATTAAGTCTGGGCCCTGTAGCTCGGCAATACCGCCGGGCCAGTTTTCGACCTCTGTGGTGGTGGTTAATTGACCACCTTGCTGCATGCCGGTAATCACCACCGGGTTAAGGTTGGCCCGGGCGGCGTAGATCGCAGCAGTGTAGCCGGCGGGGCCAGAGCCCAGAATAATCAGTTTATGGTGCGCAATGTCGCTCATGGAGTTTCCTAAAAGACTAAAGTATGCAGATGGATATAGGGTTTATTCTACGACATTCAAGCCAAATTAGGGGGAACTCTTTAATGGGCCATGGCTCAATAGGCTTAACTTCCAATAACCACTGTTCATATATACAATGTCCGGTTTAGTCAAAGCATTTATAGGTAGCGCCTTGAGCAAAGCAGCCGACAAAAAAGCCAAAGCCAGCAACAGCGAGCAGAGCGAGCCCAAGCAGCGCCTGCTCAAGGTGCTGCGTGAAGGGGCCCTGATTGGTTCGGTACTGGTGTGTGCCTATATTTTGCTCGCGCTCATATCTTACAGCCCGGTGGACCCGGGTTGGTCGCGCACCGGGCTCGGCGATGAGATTCACAATGCAGGCGGCCCCACGGGCGCTTGGCTGGCCGATGTGTTTTTCTCCCTGTTTGGCTATCTCGCCTATTTGTTTCCCTTGCTACTGGTCTATCGGGTTTGGCGAATGCTGCGCGATATAGACCCAAAACCGTTTGATTGGGTGTTAATCAGTCTGCGCTTTGTGGGCCTGGCCCTGGTAATGGCTGGGGGCACAGGCTTGGCGGCCCACAACTTTGCTGCTGAGGCCTCAAGCCTGCCGTTTTCCAATGGCGGTATTCTGGGTGCGTCGGTGTCGCAATCGGCGGATACGGCATTTGGTTTTATCGGCGCTACCTTGCTGCTACTTGGCACTTTTTTATTTGGCTTAACTATATTTACCGACCTGTCTTGGTTGGCGCTTATGGATCGCACTGGCGCCCTGACGCTGATGGGGATTGCCCGGGCCCAGGAGCGCTTCTCTCATTGGCAGCAACAGCGCCAACAGCAGCAGCAAGTGGAACAGGCGGTCGAAAAACGTCGCCAGGCCCTCGAAGAGAGCGTTAAGACTGAAACCAAGCGCGAGCCACCAAAAATTACGCCGCCCAAGCCGAAGACGCAAGCGCCGAGTAAGCGCGCCGAGAAAGAGCGCCAGGTACCCTTGTTTGATGCCCCGGTAAGCGGCGAGTTGCCGCCGCTTAATTTGCTCGACCCGGCCGATCCGCCCAGCGATAAAGCCTACTCCAAAGAGAACCTGGAAGCCTTATCGCGCTTGCTGGAATTAAAACTGAAAGACTTTGGCATTGTGGCCGAGGTGGTCTCGGTACTGCCAGGGCCGGTGGTTACCCGGTTTGAATTGCAACCGGCCCCCGGTGTAAAGGCCGCGCGCATTAGTAATCTGGCGAAAGACTTGGCGCGTTCGCTGGCGGTGATCAGTGTGCGCGTGGTTGAGGTGATCCCCGGTAAATCTTTTGTCGGGGTTGAGATACCCAATGAGCACCGCGAGATGGTGCGCCTGCGCGAGGTGCTGGAATCTCCGGCCTATGAAGATTCGCGCTCGCCCACCACGGTGGCTTTGGGCCACGATATTTCCGGCCAGGCGGTGGTTGCCGATGTCGCCAAGATGCCGCACTTGCTGGTGGCCGGCACCACCGGCTCGGGTAAATCGGTGGGGGTTAACGTGATGCTGTTAAGCCTGCTGTATAAATCGACCCCCAAAGAAGTGCGGCTGATTTTGGTAGACCCAAAAATGTTGGAACTGTCGATTTACGAGGGCATTCCCCATTTGTTAACCCCGGTGATCACCGACATGAACGACGCCGCCAATGGCCTGCGTTGGAGTGTCGGCGAAATGGAGCGGCGCTATAAATTAATGGCGGCGGTGGGTGTGCGCAATTTATCGGGCTTTAACCGCAAGGTGGAAGATGCGATTAAATCCGGCAACCCCATCCCCGACCCGCTGTGGGTGCCCGAAGAACATTTTGAGGCCGGCGAAGACGTGGCACCGGCGCCGAGCTTAGAACCCTTGCCCTCGATCGTGATTGTGATCGACGAATTTGCCGATATGATGATGATCGTCGGCAAAAAAGTCGAGCAGCTCATTGCCCGCATTGCGCAAAAGGCTCGGGCCGCCGGTATTCATTTAATACTGGCCACCCAGCGCCCCTCGGTGGATGTTATTACCGGTTTGATTAAAGCCAATGTGCCCACCCGTATGGCCTTCCAGGTTTCCTCTAAAATTGATTCGCGCACCATTCTCGATCAGGGTGGGGCAGAGCAGCTGTTGGGCCACG
>JAOXRV010000847.1 GCA_025800435.1 Cellvibrionaceae bacterium
GATGATGGATTGCCTAACTATGGATGGTAATTTCGGCAACCCGGCTTCGCGCTCCCATATCTACGGCTGGAAGGCAGAAGAAGCGGTCGAGCAGGCGCGGGCCCAGGTGGCCGAGCTGATCAACGCCGACCCCCGCGAGATCGTCTGGACCTCTGGCGCGACCGAGTCCGACAACCTCGCAATTAAAGGGGTGGCCCACTTTAATAAGCGCAAGGGTCAGCACATTATCACCTCTAAAATCGAGCACAAAGCGGTGCTTGACCCCTGTCGCCAGCTTGAGCGCGAGGGCTTTGAGGTGACCTACTTGGAGCCCGATAGCGACGGCATCATCAGCCCCGAGCAAGTTTTACAGGCGCTGCGCGAAGACACCACCCTGGTTTCGCTGATGCATGTCAATAACGAAATTGGCACCATTACCGACATCGCCGCAATCGGCGCCATCTGTCGCCAGCACAAGGTGCTGCTGCATGTAGATGCAGCCCAGAGTGCGGGCAAGATAGAAATCGATGTGGAGGCCATGCAGGTCGATCTGATGTCGTTTTCGGCCCACAAGGTTTATGGCCCCAAGGGCATTGGCGCACTCTATGTGCGCCGCAAGCCCCGGGTTAGGCTTGAGGCGCAGATGCACGGCGGCGGTCACGAACGCGGTTTTCGCTCTGGCACCTTGCCCACCCACCAGATTGTCGGCATGGGCGAAGCGTTTCGCTTGGCCAGGCTGGAGATGGCCCAAGACCACGCCCACTGTGAAGCGCTTAAGCAGCGCCTGTGGCAAGGGGTCAAAGATATGGAGGCGGTCAGCGTCAACGGCTCCATTGAGCAGCGTGTTTCCACCAATATCAACATCAGCTTTGCCTATGTCGAAGGCGAAAGCCTGTTGATGTCACTGCGCGATTTGGCGGTATCGTCCGGCTCTGCCTGTACCTCGGCCAGCCTCGAACCCTCTTATGTGCTGCGTGCGCTAGGTGTGGACGATGAAATGGCGCACAGCTCAATTCGCTTTAGTGTCGGCCGTTTTACCAGCGAGCAAGATATCGACTACGCCATCGACAAGATCCGTGTGGCGGTGGAAAAACTGCGCGAGCTGTCGCCCCTGTGGGATATGTATAAAGACGGCGTAGATTTAAGTAAAATAGAGTGGGCCGCCCACTAAGTTAACACTCCCGCAAGGGAGGTGGAGAGAGAAAATGGCTTACAGCGATAAAGTGATCGACCATTACGAAAACCCCCGCAATGTGGGCAAGCTCGACGAGGGCTCCGACAAGGTGGGCACTGGCATGGTAGGCGCCCCCGCCTGTGGCGATGTCATGAAGTTACAAATTCAGGTTAACGACGATGGTGTTATTGAAGACGCCAAGTTTAAAACCTATGGCTGCGGCTCCGCCATCGCGTCCAGCTCGCTGTTAACCGAGTGGGTAAAGGGCAAAACCCTGAATGAGGCCGAGACCATTAAAAATACCGAGATCGCAGAAGAGCTGGCCCTGCCGCCGGTAAAAATTCACTGCTCGGTATTGGCCGAAGACGCGATTAAAGCCGCGATCCAAGATTTAAAAGACAAGCGCGGCGAAGCGTAAGACAATAGCGCAGTAAACAACCGAGCAGTAAACAACAGAGATAGATTAATGGCATTGAGTATGAGCGCCAGTGCGGTAGAGCATGTACAGCGCCACATCGACAATCGCGGCAAGGGGCTGGGCATTCGGGTTGGGGTAAAAACCACCGGCTGTTCGGGCCTGTCTTATGTGTTGGAGTTTGTGGACGAGCTCAACCCTGAAGATCACAGCTTCGACCAAGGTGGCTTTCAACTGGTGGTCGACCCCAAAAGCCTGGTCTATCTCGATGGCACCGAACTGGATTTTGTCAAAGAGGGCCTGAACGAGGGCTTCCAGTTTAACAACCCCAACGCCAAAAACGCCTGCGGCTGTGGCGAGAGCTTTCACGTTTAAGCCGCCGTCGTTGTTACTGACTGTTATGCCGGGGGTTTGCTCCGGCATTTTTATATGGCCATCCGCTCAATGAGTATCGACTTAAACGCAAATTATTTTCAGCTGTTTGATTTGCCCCAGGGCTTTGAGCTGGATTTGGCCGAGTTAAAATCCCGCCAGCGCCGCCTGCAGCTAGAATTGCACCCGGATCGCCACGCCGGTGACGAGCGCGCCCAGCGCCTGGCGGTGCAGTACACGGCCCAGCTCAATCAGGCCTTCGAAACCTTAAAAAGCCCCTTGCTGCGGGCCGAGTATCTATTGCAGTTGGCCGGCGTTGACACCAACTACGACAGCCGCAGCCACAGCGACCCAGAATTTTTAATGGCGCAAATGGAACAGCGCGAAGCCCTCGAAGCCTTAAAGGCCGAGGCCCAGCAGGATGCAGACGCGGCCGAGCGCGGCCTGCAACAACTGCAGCGCGCCCAGCGCGAGCAGGCCCTGGCCCTGTATGCAACATTTAGCCAGCAGTTTGAAGCGGGCGACTACAGTGGCGCCGAAGCGTTGCTGGCCAGGGCTCACTTTATTGAAAAGTTTGGCCGCCAGCTGCGCGAGCTGGAAGATTATTTACTCGACCTGTAACTCAGGTCAGCAAAAGGTAGTGTAAGGTGCTGTTACAAATTTCCGAACCCGGCCAAAGTGCCAAGCCCCACGAGCGCAAGTTGGCAGTGGGTATCGACCTTGGCACCAGCAATTCTGTGGTTGCCACCGTGCGCAGTGGCAGCCCCGAGGTGCTGGCAGACGAGCAGGGTGATTGCCTACAGCCCTCGGTGGTTCACTACGGTGCCGAGCAAATCAGCGTTGGCCGCGCAGCCCAGGGCCAGCTGCTGGACGACCCGGCCAATACCATCAGCTCGATCAAGCGCCTGATGGGCCGTGGCCACGAAGATATTGCCAGCCTGGGCCATGTGCCATACCAATTTGTCCCAGCCAGCGAATCTAAATTGCCGCTGTTAAAAACCGCCCAGGGCCAGATTAGCCCGGTGCAGGTGTCGGCCCAAATTTTAAAAAAGCTGGCCGATATTGGTCTGCGTTCGCTGGCCGGCGGTGCCAGTACCGAATTAGATGGTGTGGTCATTACCGTGCCGGCCTATTTTGATGAGGCTCAACGCCAGGCCACCAAAGATGCGGCGACGCTGGCCGGCGTTAAGGTGTTACGGCTGCTTAATGAGCCCACCGCAGCGGCGGTTGCCTACGGTCTGGATAAGGCTGCCGAGGGCACCATCGCGGTGTTTGATCTGGGCGGTGGTACCTTTGATATTTCCATCTTGCGCCTATCGCGCGGCGTGTTTGAGGTGCTCTCCACCGGCGGTGATTCGTCCCTCGGTGGCGACGATTTCGATCGCGCTATCGCCGCTTGGGTGTTGGGCAGGGCCGCTGCCGCAGGCATTGAGCTGCAGCCGGGCAGGGCGCTTGAGTTGACCGCCCGCGCTGCCAAAGAGGCGCTGGCCGAGCAGGGCAGTGTTGCCATTGACTATCACGGCTGGCGCGGCCAGCTCGATCGAGCCCAGTTGGCCGCAATACTTGAAGCGCTGATCGCTCGTAGCATTAAGGCTTGTCGCCGCGCTCTGCGCGATGCGGACCTGGCTGCTGAGGACATCGATAATGTGGTGTTGGTGGGTGGTTCGACCCGAACGCTGGCGGTACGCGAGGCGGTGGCAGAACTGTTTGGGCGCCAGCCTCTGGCTGATATCGACCCCGATAGAGTGGTGGCGCTGGGCGCGGCCATTCAGGCCGATATACTGGTTGGCAATAAGCCCGACTCCGATATGTTGCTACTGGATGTGATCCCCCTGTCTCTAGGCATCGAAACCATGGGTGGCCTGGTCGAGCAGTTGATTAGTCGCAATACGCCCATTCCTGTCGCCAAGGCGCAGGAGTTCACCACCTTTAAAGACGGTCAAACCGCCATGGCAATCCATGTATTGCAGGGCGAGCGAGATCTGGTCTCGGCCTGTCGCTCACTGGCCCGGTTTGAGCTGCGCGGCATACCGCCGATGGTGGCCGGCGCCGCCAAGATTCGGGTGGTGTTCCAGGTCGATGCGGATGGGCTATTGTCGGTTAGCGCCGAAGAGTTGGGCAGTGCTGTCAAGGCCAGTATCGATATCAAACCGTCCTATGGCCTTGAAGACAGCGATATCAGCCGTATGTTAGAGGATTCTTTTAGCCACGCAGAGGGCGATATGCAGGCCCGCGCCCTGGCTGAGCAGCAGGTTGAGGCCGAGCGAGTGTTAGAGGCATTGGTGCCGGCACTGGAGGCGGACGCTGCGGCACTGTTGAGCGAGGCCGAACAAGCTGAGATTGTCGCCGCCATGGAGGTGCTGCTGCGCCAGCGCCAGCAGGCCAGTGAGCCCCGCGCCATCGAAGCGGCAATAGAGCAGCTGGCCAAAGTGACCGACGAATTTGCCGCCCGGCGTATGGATCGCAGTATTAAACAGGCCCTGCAGGGCCATAATCTGCAAGAATTTGAACAGCCATCCGGCGATAGCTAAGACGAGAGAGCCCTATGCCAAAGATAGTATTTCTGCCCCACGGGGAAATCTGCCCAGACGGCGCGGTGGTTGAAGCCGAGAAGGGCGAGAGTGTGGTCGAGGCCGCCCTGCGCAACGGCATCGAGATCGAGCACGCCTGTGAGATGAGCTGTGCCTGTACCACTTGTCATGTGGTCATTCGTGAAGGCTATGACTCACTGGAACAGGCGGATGAGCTGGAGGATGACTACCTGGACAAGGCCTGGGGCCTGGAGCCGGATTCGCGCCTGGGCTGCCAGGCCCGGGTTGAGGATGAAGACCTGGTGGTCGAGATCCCCAAATACACCATCAACCAAGTCTCGGAGCACCACTGATGCAGAGTTTGCGCTGGACCGATGTGCTTGATATTGCCATCGAATTGGCCGAAACCAGGCCCGATACCGACCCCCGCTATGTGAATTTCGTCGATTTACGCAACTGGGTAATGGAACTGGAAGGCTTTGAAGACGATCCTAAGCGGTGTGGGGAGAAGATTCTTGAGGCCATTCAGTCGGCCTGGATTGATGAAGTCGACTAATACTAAAGCCCCAGATAACGGGCCTGTTAGCTATTTAACCGCAGCCGCCACAGGTGTATAATCGCCGCCACTGTATATACCGGCCCCGGCGCCTGTTAAGGCGCATCCCTGAAAACCCGCGCAGTCCTTTATCTTGATAAGGTGTGGCGCGGGTTTTACGTTTCATTCAAGCGGCGGCTAAAACAGCTTTATTGGATAGATTTAACCCTTTTTGGAAACCTTTTGGAGATAGACAACATGGCGGTAGAACGCACCCTTTCCATCATCAAGCCAGACGCCGTAGGCAAAAACGTAATCGGCCAGATCAATGCCCGTTTTGAAGGCGCCGGCCTGTCCATCGTCGCCATGAAAATGCTGCAGCTGGACGACGCCAAAGCCGGTGGCTTCTACGCCGAGCATAAAGAGCGCCCCTTCTTCGGTGACTTGGTTGGCTTTATGACCTCTGGCCCTGTTGTGGTGCAGGTTCTGGAAGGTGAAGATGCCATCGCCAAAAACCGCGAGCTGATGGGTGCCACCAACCCACAGGAAGCCGCCGCCGGTACCATCCGCGCCGATTTCGCCCAGAGCATTGACGCCAATGCCGTACACGGCTCCGACTCCGCCACTTCTGCCGAGCGGGAAGTAGCTTACTTCTTCAACGCCGACGAAATCTGCCCCCGCTAAGGCCAGGTTGCAAAGATGACGGCGGTGAGCGTAATCGAAAACCCCAAGACCAATTTGTTGGGGCTATCCCAGCAAAAGCTTGAGCAGTTTTTCGAGGGCTTGGGCGAGAAGCGCTTTCGCGCCGTACAAGTGTTGAAGTGGATCCATCAAATGGGGGTCGACTCATTTGATGAGATGAGCAATATCAGCAAGGGCCTGCGCGCCAAGCTGAATCAGCTGGCGGTAATTGAAGCCCCCGAAGTATTGCAACAATTAGATTCTGCCGATGGTACCCGTAAATTTATTATTCGCGTGGCTGGCGGCAGTGCCATCGAAACGGTTTTTATACCCGACGGCGAGCGGGGCACTTTATGTGTATCCTCCCAAGTGGGCTGCTCGCTCGACTGCAGCTTTTGCTCAACCGGCAAGCAGGGCTTTAACCGCGACCTGAGCGCCGCCGAAATTATTGGCCAGGTCTGGATCGCGGCCAAATCCTTCGGTCAATTTGGCCCCAATGGCCCACGCAAAATTACCAATGTGGTGATGATGGGCATGGGCGAGCCACTGCTAAATTTTGATAATGTTGTCGATGCCATGAATTTAATGATGCACGACAACTGCTACGGCATTTCCAAACGCCGGGTTACCTTGAGCACCTCGGGTGTGGTGCCGGCGCTGGATAAACTGCGCGGTTTGACCGATGCCTGTCTGGCCATCTCGCTGCACGCGCCCAATGATGAGCTGCGCAACAAACTGGTGCCAATCAATAAAAAATACCCGATTGCCATGCTGCTGGAAAGTTCGGTGCGCTACATCGAAAGCCTGCCCGACAACCACCGCAAGATCACCATCGAGTACACCTTGATCGATCAGCTTAACGACCGCACTGAGCACGCCCGCCAACTGGCCGAGCTGCTGCGTGATATTCCGGTAAAGATTAATCTGATTCCGTTTAACCCCTTTCCTCAATCGGATTATAAACGGGTCAGTAATAACGCTCTGTATCGATTCCGCGACATCCTCACCCAGGAGGGCTTCGTAACCACGGTACGCACTACTCGCGGCGACGATATCGACGCGGCCTGTGGGCAGTTGGCCGGTCAGGTCAACGATAAAACCCGGCGCCAGCAACGCTACCAGGCCCAGGCAATTCGTTTAATTAATGAAGGATAGGCGAGCCCATGACAATCAACAGCCCACTAAAAACAATATTAATCAGCTGGCTGTTTCTGGCGTTAAGCGCCTGTGTTACCACCTATGACCGGCCGATTAAAGAGCCCGATTTAGAGAAAGCCCTGGCCACCCATGTGCGCCTGGGTATGCAGTACCTCACTCAAAACAACCTTCAATCTTCGCGTTTTCACTTTAATAAGGCGCTCAAGATCGACGCCGGTTCCGCTTCCGCCCACGCCGGCCTAGCCGAGCTGATGAAGCGTGAAGGGGACGAGGCCATGGCCGAGGATTTTTACCGAAAAGCCATCAGCTTAGACGGCAAGTTTTCGCGCGTGCGCAATAACTACG
>JAOXRV010000008.1 GCA_025800435.1 Cellvibrionaceae bacterium
CCGTTCGCCCGAATGGTTGCCATCAGTGTATGGGGGGCTGCTTTTAGGGTGTAGGGGTCAAAAATCACAACAAAATTAAACCCGAAGGTGCCCCAGTTTATTTCGCGGATAGACCGGATTTTGGCAGTAATTTCGCGCCCAAGTACCACTATGGTGAGTGTATCCCCTAGTTTAAGGCCCATGCCATCAGCGGCTTCTTTGCCGATGCTGATTTCAGGGTCGCCCGCATAGCCTTCGGGCCACCATTCGCCTTCCACAACCTTGCTGCCTTCGCCGAGTTCTTCTTGGTAGGTTAAGCCCCTGTCGCCGCGCAAAATCCAGCGTACTTCTGGGTCTACCACCGCGTCTTTGGCCGGGGTATCATTCAGTTTGACAATTCTGCCGCGTAGGTTAGGCGTGATAACAAGCTCATTCATACCTTCCACAGAATTGACAATCTCTTTAAATTCTTCAAGCTGGTAAGGCTGAATATCTACCATAAAGAAAGCAGGAGCATCTTCCGGCACTTGCTCGCTGATCTGTTTATCCAGATTTCCTTCAATAAGGGAAATACTGGCAAATAGCGTAAGCCCAAGCCCCATAGAAACCACCACAGCATTGGTGGCAGCCCCAGGGCGGTGTAGATTGGCAATCGCCATACGGCGGATAGCATTTTTCGGGCGCGGCAGGCTGGCCGCAAACTTAATAATTGCGCTGCTAGTAAGGCGCAAAATACCAAGGGTTATAGCAGAACCAACAATGAAAAAGGCTGCTGGAATTTTGTTTGTCGATAAACCAACCGCTAGCCCTACAATCAACAAGCCAGCCGCAATGATGATGGATACATACCGCTTACGGGGCCATTTGTTTTCTGATGACACAATAGACCGGAACAAATGTACTGCAGGCAGGTCGCGTGCTTTACCAAGCGGCCAAACAGTGAAGGCAACCGTAATAGCAATACCGTATATAGCAGCCTGAATAAGCGCGAGAGGGTAAATCCCGCCTTCGGGCTTTACAGGCAAACTGTCTGGTAATAGCTCAGCCAGCGTGCCGGGCAGCATGGCACCAAGCGTTAAGCCAATGGCAACAGCAAGCACACCAATGATCAGGATTTGGAAAAAATATACCTTAAAAATAGTGCTGCCATCAGCCCCTAGAATTTT
>JAOXRV010000018.1 GCA_025800435.1 Cellvibrionaceae bacterium
CACATAGGCCATAAAGTCTTCGGTGGTAATGCTCTTAAAGGCGAATTTGTCGAAGTAGTTGCGCAGGAACTGGTCGAAGGCCTCGCGGCCGATGGTGTTTTCCAGCTCGTATAAAAACAAGGAGCCCTTCTCGTAGGGTACATTCGAGAAGACCGCATCCGGGTCTTTACCGCGCAGGTCGATGGCCATAATCTGGCGGGCTTCTTCCAAATCGGCCAGGTCCGCCTGCAGGTCTTCATAGCCCAGTGCCATTTCCATCTTGTAGCGATCATCGCCGTAGATCAGTTGCATAATGCGGTTGGTCAAATAGGTAGTAAAGCCCTCGTTTAACCACAGGTCGCGCCAGGCGGCGTTGGTCACCAAGTTGCCAGACCAGGAGTGGGCCAGCTCGTGGGCAATCAGCGCGGTCAGGCTTTTGTCGCCGGCGATCACGGTGGGGGTGATAAAGCTCAGGCGCGGGTTTTCCATGCCGCCAAAGGGGAAGCTCGGGGGCAGAATCAACAGGTCGTAGCGGTCCCAGCGGTAGGGGCCGTAGACTTTTTCGGTGGCGATCAGCATCGCCTCGGTATCTTCAAATTCCTTGGCGGCGGCGTCCAGCACACTGGGCTCGGCGTAAACGCCGGTGCGTTCGCCCATGGCTTTAAACTCCAGGTCACCAACCGCCAGGGCAATCAGGTAGGAGGGCACGGCCTGGGGCATTTCAAACTCATACACACCGTCGCGGGGGCTTGTGGGGTCGTTATTGGCGCTCATCACCGCGCGCAGTTCTTTCGGGGTGCGGATGGTGGCACTGTAGGTAATGCGGGCCTTGGGCGAGTCTTGCAAGGGCACAAAGCTGCGCGCGTGAATGGCCTGGGCCTGGGTAAACAGGAAGGGCTGTTGTTTGCCGGCCGTTTGCTCTGGGTTTAACCACTGCACCCCAGAAGCTTGGGGCGAGGTGCTGTAGTGCACTTTAATTTGTTTGGCGTGGCCTACCTCAATACTGAGGGCTGCGCCCAAGTGGGGGTCTGCCTCGCCGAGGCTAAAGTTCAGCTCGCGCTGGCTGCTATTGGCATCGCCCAGGGCCTCAACCTTGCTGATGGCTAAATCTCGGGTATCGAGAATCAGCGGCGCCTGGGTATCGTTAAGGGCTGTAATATCCAAAGTGGCGCTGCCGCTGATGGTTTTTTGGTCAAAGTTGACGTCCAGATCGAGAGCAATATGGCTGACTTTGTAGTCGTTTATATTGGCCAGGGAGTGGTAATCCACCCCCGATTCAATAACGGCTGCACTGGGCGTCTCTAGCTGTGCGGGGGGCTCTGGGCTTTCGCTACAGGCTGCTGCCAGGCTCGTTAACAGGGCCAGGCCAATCAGGCGCAGGGATTTGTTCATTCCGGTCTCCATCATTACTGCGGTTTGGGCTAATGGTGCCTTAAGCACCGCCAAGAGTACAGATACAACGTATAGAGAGGCCCTGGCCTGAATAGCACTTGCTTTAGTCCCTGTGTTACTTCCCATTAGGCTTTCTATTGCCATGAGCTTCAGCAAGGGCCTCCCCTTACGCTCAAAAAGCGCGCCATCGCGGCGCTGGCCTCACTTGCCCCCAGCGAGTTGGCCCGCTATGCTCAGCCGGTCTTATATATTCAGGTAACAGCATGAAAAAACTGATTTTGGGGGTGGCGGCGATGACCAGTGTAAGTGCAGTGGCGGTTGAGCCCTTAACGGTCGAGCGCCTATTTGCCGACCCCGACCTCTCCGGCAGCGCCCCGCGCAGCTTAAAGCTCTCACCCGATGGCAGCCGCGCCACGTTTTTAAAGGGCCGCGCCGATGATGCCGGGCGCATGGATCTGTGGCAGTACCAAATTGCCACCGGCGAAACCAAACTGTTGGTGGATTCCCTGGCCCTGGCCGGGGGCAAAGAAAATGAACTGTCCGATGAAGAAAAGGCACGGCGCGAGCGGGCGCGTATCTCCAGCTTGTCGGGTATTGTGGATTATCAATTCTCCAAAGATGGCCAGCAGTTGCTGTTCCCGCTCAGTGGTGATTTATTTGTCTACCAAATCAATGGCAATAAGACCAAGGCCCTGACCCAGGGCGAGGGCTTTGCCACCGACCCTAAGTTTTCACCCAAAAATAATTACGTCAGTTTTATTCGCGAGCGCAATCTGTGGGTGGTGGAAACCGCCAGCGGCCAATCGCGCCCATTAACTCGTGCCGGTAAGCCAACTGAGGCCTGGGGCATGGCCGAGTTTGTGGCGCAAGAGGAAATGAAGCGCATGAGCGGCTACTGGTGGTCGCCCAATGAAGATGCCATTGTCGCCGCCAAATTTGATGAGGCGCCAGTGCCAGTGGTAAAGCGCTCAGAAATTTACGCCGAGCGCACCGAGGTAATCGAACAGCGCTACCCGGGGGCGGGCAGCAATAATGTACTGATCAGCCTGGCCGTGCTCGACCCGCAAAACAAGCGCCCGCCGGTGAGCTTAGACCTGGGCGAGGAACAAGATATTTATTTGGCCAGGGTTAAGTGGCTGGCCGATGGCTCGGGCATTTTGGTGCAGCGCCAGGATCGCAAGCAGCAGCGTTTGGATTTACTGCTTTACAGCCCAAGCGGCGGCAAGGGCAAGGTGCTGCTGAGCGAAACTTCCGCGACTTGGGTAAACCTGCATGAGGATTTAAAAACCCTGGCCAATGGAAATTTTATTTGGGCCAGCGAGCGCAGCGGTTTTAAACATTTATACCTTTATAACCGCGAGGGTAAGCTGCTCAATGCCATTACCAGCGGTGATTGGCAGGTGGATGAAATTGAAGCGGTGGATGAACAAAAGCAGAAGATTTATTTTAGCGCTAGCAAACTCACGCCGCTGGAAAAACAGTTGTATCGAGTAGATTTTGATGGCAATAACCTTAAGCGCATCAGTCGCAACCGGGGCTGGCACAATATCAGCTTTAGCCGCGACGCCAGCGTCTATATCGATTCCTGGTCGGATGATCTTATTCCCCAGCAAGTCAGTTTGCACAATGCCGACGGCAGCCAGATTACCCTGTTGGATGCCAACCAAGTAAAAGAGGGGCACGCGCTGTTTCCCTACTATGGCGGCTTGCAACAGCCCCAATACGGTAAGTTGCAAACCACTTTGGGCGGCGATTTGTTTTACCAAATGCTCAAACCCAAAGACTTTGACCCCAACAAACGCTACCCAGTATTTTTGCGCGTCTACGGCGGCCCCGGCTCACAGCAGGTACAGCGTCGCTGGGATGGCCGCTGGGGTTTAATGGATCAGTATATGGCCCAGCAGGGCTTTGTGGTCTTTACCTTGGATAACCGCGGCTCAGAGCGCCGCGGCAAAGCCTTTGAAGACCCCATTTATAAAGCCATGGGCGGGGTTGAAGTCGAAGATCAGCTGGTGGGTATTTCCTACTTAAAAACTCTGCCGTTTGTCGACCCCGAACGCATCGGCGTATTTGGTTGGAGCTACGGCGGTTATATGACCCTGTTGATGTTGGCCCAGGCCTCCGATCAAATTGCCGCCGGGGTGTCGGTGGCGCCAGTGACCGACTGGATGCTCTATGATACTCACTACACTGAGCGCTATATGGGCCTGCCCGCAGAGAATGTCGAGGGTTATACAAACAGTTCGGTGTTTCCCCACCTGGCAGGGTTAACGTCGGATCTTTATTTAATCCACGGTATGGCCGATGACAATGTGCTGTTTAGCCACAGCACCAAGCTGATGGCCGAGCTGCAAAAAACCGGGGTGCCGTTTCGCTTGATGACCTACCCAGGCGAGAAGCATGGCATTACCGGCAAGGGGCAGCGCAGCCACGTGTTTAATGAGATTGGTAATTATTTTATTGAGCGTTTGGGCAAATAAAGAGTACTTCGAATGTTAACCCACGCAAAAGCCTCAATTGCCGCTTGGCAATACTCATAAGAGTTTGTTAGGCTTGGCCTCATTGCTGCCCTTGGCAGCATTGGGGCCCGATGGCCAATGGGCATAAGTCGCTTGCGTACAGTGAAATCTAAACCCGCCATGCAAAAAATATTGCTAGTCGCCAGTTTGATTTTCTGCCACCTGTTTATTAACAGCTTGGCCAGTTTTCACTACGCAGCCGATTTAGACCACCACGGCGGTGAGGGCTTACACCTACATGTCGATAAACAGTTGTTGACGGGCATTGTCGATCACGATCACCACGCCGATGGCGGCGAGCCGGGTCATAGCCTTGAAACCGATGGCCTAAACAGCCAGCTCAATGCCCACGAGGAGCACGAGAACAGTGCCCATGTGCACCTGCAAGTGCAGTTGGCTGAATCGCCCTTATATTTTATCCTCAGTATTCAAACACGCTTGGCGTCCCAGTTGGCGCCGGATTACCCCAGTTTATCTTTCTCCCCCCCGGTTCCACCACCAACCGCCTAAGTCGCTCGTTTTATCCCGGCTAGCCCAGTCTAGCCACCTATGTTTTTGGATGAATAATGTGCGCTAATTTAGCAATAAAGCCCTAGGGAACACGGCCCTGTATTCCCCTATGCTTTCATTAGTAAATTAGTACACAGTGGAGTGATTAAAATGTTCAGTAAATTACGGTTTGGCGGCAAAAGCATCAGCGGTCTAGGGCCCCGCGTATCCCTACTATTGGCGGCCCAGGCGCTGTGCTTGGGCCAGGCCCAGGCGGCGGATATCAGCTTGGCCCAGGCCCTGGATAAGACCCTAAAGGGCAATCCGGAGCTGGCCGCCTACCCACTGTATACGCGCCAATGGGACAGCCGCCGCCAGCTGGCCAAGCAAGCTCCGGGCATGCGCTTATCGGGGGCGGTTGAGAATATATTTGGCAGCGACCAACACCAAGGCCTGGAAGGGGTTGAGGTAAGCCTGGTGCTTAGCCAAGTATTTGAGCGGGGGGCTAAGGCCAATAAGCGCCTGGCCCTGGTCGATGCCGAGGCCAAGCGCCAGGCACAGCAATTTGAACGAGCCAAACTCGATAAACTGGCCCAGACCTCGCGTATTTATTACGCCCTGCTGCGCGGCCAGGCCCTGCAAAACTGGCTCACCGGCAAGCTCAAGCAAGAGCAGCAGGCACTAAACCGAGTAAAACAACTGGCCGAGGCCGGGGCGGTAACGGCTGCCGATTTGGCGCGCATTAAATTGCAATTGGATGAAACCCAGGTGCGTCGCATCAAGCTGGCCGAAGCGCAAAAGCTGCACAGTTTACGCCTGGCTCAAATGTGGTCGAAAAAACTGTCCAGCAAGGAGGTCGAGTACACCGCCAGCGGCGATATGAGCAAACTGCCGGCGGTGCCCAGCGCCAAGCGCATTAAAAAAGCGCTGGCCGCTGCGCCCGACTATTTGGTGGCCGCAAGCGAAGCGCGCATGGCCGAGGCGGCGGTGCACTTAGCCCAGAGCAAGGCTGTGGCCGATGTGGACCTGGGCCTGGGTGTGCGCCACCTGGAAATGTCCGGCGACCAAACCTTGCTGCTGGAGTTTTCGATGCCGCTGATGCAAAAGCGCCGCGCCGTCCCCGAGGTGGCCAATGCGACTGCCAAGCTGAAAATTAAACAGCAAGAGGCCAGCTTGCAGCGTTTGCAACTGGGCCAGCGCTTGCAATTACTGGGCAGCTCCCTGAAGGCCAACCAAGAACAGATTGAACAATTGCAGGGCAAGCTACTGCCCCAGGCTCAGCGCCTGGAAAGCGAAAGCGAAAAAGCCTATAGCAATGGCCAACACAGTTTGTTGCAGTGGCTGGAGGCCCAATCTCAAGTGGCGACGTTAAAGCGGCAGTTGATCGAACTGCGCAGCGACTACCTATTAAAGTTTTTAGAGCTGGAACGGCTCAGCGGTCAGCGCTTTGCTGAGCGGTAATAACGGATATTCCAATGGAAATTATCAAAAAGTTTTTTTTATTTTCACTACTGTTATTCGGATTTAACCAAAGCTGGGCCATGCAAGACGACCCAGCGCACGAACAACCCAAGGGCCCCAATGGCGGCACCTTACTAAAGTCTGGCCAGGCGGCGCTGGAAATCACCCTATTTGAAGATGGGGTGCCGCCAGAGATGCGGGTATTCGCCTATCGAGATCACAAGCCCCTCGACCCGGCCCAGCTAACACTCAAGGTGCAACTAAAACGCCTGGGTGGCAAGGTCGATAATTTGACTTTTCAGGCCGAGGGCGGCTATCTGCGCAGTGAACAGGTGGTGCTTGAGCCACACTCTTACGATGTCAGCGTAATGGCCACCTTTGCCGGTGAAACTCATCAGTGGCAATACCAAAGCCACGAGGGGCGCAGCCATATTCCCCCGCGTATCTTGGCCGCCTCGGGTATTAAAACCGAAGTGGCCGGCCCCCAGACACTGGCCATCAGCCGTCAGTTATTTGGGGTAATCGAAGCGCCGATTGAAAAACAAGCCGGTATCTTTGTGCCTTACCCAAGCACCGTAGAAAAAATTCACGTGAGCATTGGGCAAAAGGTAAAGAGTGGCCAGGCCATTGCCACCTTGCGCAATATTAAAACCCTACAGCGCTACACAATAAAAAGCCCCATCGCCGGTGAAGTGACCGAGTGGATTGCCAGCATTGGCCAGCGTGTGGATGCCGAGCCGCTGGCCAGGGTGATGGATCTATCCCAGGTTTGGGTTGAAATGTCGGCCTTTCCGGAAGATATCGAGCAATTGGCACCGGGGCAAAAGGTGATTGCCGCCGATATGCACCAACACTTAAAAGCCGAGGGTAAAATTATTTATATTGCCCCGCAAATGACCGGCGGCCATATCGCCCGGGCCCGCGCGCTAATTGATAACCGCGATGGCCACTGGCGTCCGGGTATGCACGTAAAAGCCAAAGTAATTACCGAGCAGCGCAGCGTGGCGCTGGCGGTAAAAACCGAGGCGCTGCAGAGCTATCGTGAAATGGATGTAGTGTTCGGTAAATTTGGCGATACCTTTGAGGTGCGCATGCTGGAGCTGGGCGCCAGCGATGGCGATTATGTCGAGGTTTTAGCTGGGCTTGAGGCCGGCACTGAATACGCCACCGTTAACAGTTTTATTATTAAAGCCGACGTCCTTAAAGACGGCGCCAGCCACGACCACTAAGGGGGCGTCAACATGGATAAGATTATCGCCTTTGCGGTGCATCGGCGTTGGCTGATTGTGGCCGTCACTGTGTTACTGGCCGGCCTGGGTTTTTATAACGCCCAGCGGCTGCCGGTGGATGCGGTGCCGGATATCACCAATGTACAGGTTATGATTAATGCCCAGGCCGAGGGCTACTCGCCGCTGGAAACCGAACAGCGCATTAGTTATGTGATTGAAAATGCCATGGCGGGTATTCCCAAGTTGGATTACACCCGCTCCCTGTCCCGTTACGGCTTGGCCCAGGTCACGGTTATCTTTGAAGACGGCACCGATATTTACTGGGCCCGCCAGCAGGTGGCTGAGCGCTTACAGGGTATTCGCGGTGATTTACCCACGGGTATTGAGCCGGCCCTGGGGCCAATTGCCAGTGGCCTGGGGGAAATTTTTAGCTATGTGGTGCGGGCCAAACAAGGTGCTTTAAATGAGCAGGGCAGGGCCTATAGCCCCGAGGATTTGCGCACCTTACAAGACTGGGTGATTCGCCCCCAGTTGCTCAAGGTAAAAGGTATTACCGAGATCAACAGTATCGGCGGCTACGAGCGCGAGTACGAAGTGGTGCCCGAGCCTGGCAAGCTGCTGGCCTATAAGGTTGCGCTGAGTGATCTACTGGCGGCCTTACAGCGCAATAACCAAAACAGCGGCGCCGGCTTTATCGAACGCAATGGCGAGCAGTGGTTAATTCGCTCGCCGGGGCAGTTAAGTGATTTGCAAGATATTGGCGCGGTGGTGATTGCCAAGCGCGACGATGCCCCGGTGCGGGTGCGCGATGTGGCCGAGGTGCGCTACGGCAAACAACTGCGCAGCGGCGCCGCCACCCAAAACGGTGGCGAGGTGGTACTGGGCACCGCGTTTATGTTGCTGGGTGAAAATTCCCGTACCGTGGCCCAGGCCGTAGCCGACAAGCTTAGTTTGGTAAACCAGTCGCTACCCGACGGGGTAGAAGCGGTAGCGGTCTACAGCCGCACCAGTCTGGTGGATAAAACTATTGCCACGGTACAAACCAATCTGTTTGAGGGGGCGGTGCTGGTGATGGTGGTGCTGTTTGCTCTATTGGGTAATTTTCGCGCCGCGTTTATTGCCGCCTTGGTGATTCCCCTGAGCATGTTGTTTGCCATTAGCGGTATGGCCGCCAACCGGGTCAGCGGTAATTTGATGAGCTTGGGCGCTATCGATTTTGGTTTGATTGTGGATGGCGCGGTGATTGTGGTGGAAAACGCCCTGCGTCGCCTGGGCCTGGCCCAGCAACGTTTGGGCAGGGTGCTAAAGCTGCAAGAGCGCCTAAGCGAAGTGATCGCCAGTACCAAAGAGGTGTTTACCCCAGCGGTATTTGGGCTGCTGATTATTATGCTGGTGTACCTGCCCATCTTTGCCCTGTCTGGGGTTGAGGGTAAAATGTTCCACCCCATGGCGTTTACCGTTGTCGCCGCCTTATTGGGTGCGTTGATTTTTTCCATTACCTTTGTGCCGGCGGCCATCGCTATTTTGCTGCGTGGCTCAGTTGGCGAATCGGAAAATTTCCTGATGGCCAAAGCACGCAAGTTGTATCAACCGGTATTGGCCCTATCCTTAAAAGTGCCGGTGTTGATGGTAGCCATTGCCGGTATCTTGGTCGGCGCCAGCGCCTGGCAGCTTAGCCGTTTGGGCTCGGAGTTTTTACCCCAGCTCGATGAGCACGATATTGCCATGCACGCCCTGCGCATTCCCGGTACCGGTTTGGATCAGGCCATTGGCATGCAGATTCAACTGGAAGAAGTGGTCAAACAATT
>JAOXRV010000023.1 GCA_025800435.1 Cellvibrionaceae bacterium
CCCATGGGGTGTAGCTCACATCCTTTGGCGTGGGAAACCGGGCACAGCTGCGCTCCATCTCGGCGCGAAAACGCACAATATTGACGGCAAACCCCGCCTCATCCGCGAGCAGCTTTTGCAGCGCCGGTTTCACCTGGCGCCGGAGCATCGATTTGAAGAATTTCGCTTTTAAACTGAGCATCCCACCCTGTCCTTTGTTCAGGCCCTTGGAGCAAATCGCATGGGCCCCGCCCTTGACCCATTAGCGCATCCCAAGGACGCCTTGCCAAGGAGGCCCTGCCCCGCGCCCCATGACCGGCCATGGCTGGCCGTTCAAAATGCTCAAGCCCCCGCCATGGCAGCGCATTTGCTTTATCTCATTAACGGCACTGCAGCCTTTCTTAAAAAACCTAACAAGCACGAACGCCGACAAACGATAGAGTTCACGGCTTTAGCCCCCAAGGTTGACCTAGGGTCAATTTATTCAAAAGAGGAAAACATCCCAAAACTTCAGCAAAAAATCACACTCGCCCACCGGTGATTTTGCAGATGTGCCTGCAGAAAAAACCGAAACACCCGTTACAGGGTTTTACAGCGCCATCCGCCGCATCTGCCACGATTAACCGAGCCAAACTGTCACAGCCCCTAAAGTCGATGAAATAGCAGGCCCTTCATGGGCCATTGCGGGCCACGCAGCGCATCTTGGAATTCAGGGTAAGGGGGCTCTCCTTGGGCAGGTCTTTTGACGGCGCTCCCCAGGGCCTGCCCCCTTTTTTTGCCACCGCTCTAAAGATGAGTTAATCGCTTTAACGGGGTGCGCTCAGAAACCATCCCCTGCCCTGCAAGGCCGCAAAACCCGCCCTCAGATCACAAAACCTGACCAACCAATGCCTGTGACCTGCGTGCACCCGCTGGAGCGGTTTCACAGTTTTCACCTTTTCCTCAATGGGTAAGCAGGGCTTCAGCGCATGTAAAGAACGCCTTCCAGGGTTCGCCCTTTCTGTCCCGAACAAAGGGGCACACACATGCGCAGACATACATGAATTCTACCTATAATTGCACACCACAACCCCAACACACCATTCAGCATCGTCAAGCATCATGTCGCGAAAATCGGCGCCTTCAGCCCATGGCCATTCCCAAAGCGCCAAAAATAAACAACTCCCCAAATAAAAATTAATTAAATTTCCGATAATCAACGAAGCTTAACGCCATGTCAGGCAGATT
>JAOXRV010000035.1 GCA_025800435.1 Cellvibrionaceae bacterium
GTTTAAGTTCTATTTTAACCGGCGCCCATATCGAACTGGCACCCGGCAGTGGTACCCCCGGTATGCGCCGTTTTAAGGGTCTTGACGATTTGCCCCCCACCTCGGCCTCGGTGCCCGGTACCCGTTTGCATCTAGTAGCCGATGAAGCAGCTTCGGTTACTGTGGGCAGTCCTATTCTGTATAACGGCTATAAAGTCGGCCGGGTAGAGCAGGTCAATTTATCAACCGACGATGGGCGCTTGTATTACGGGGTCTTTGTCGAGGCGCCCTATAATGATTTGCTCAGCAGCAATACTCGCTTCTGGAATGCCAGCGGCATCAGCATTAATGCCGGCGTCGACGGTGTGGCGCTTGAGTCCCAGAGTATTGAAACCCTGCTGGTGGGTGGTATTGCCTTTGCTCTGCCCGAGGGCACCAAACCTGGCGACCCGGTAGCCCATGAGCACGAATTTAAGCTCTACCCACGGCGCGGCGATATCAATCAGCAGCCCTATCGCTGGGGGCGGGAATACCTGGTGATGTTCGACAGTTCGGTGCGCGGCCTAAAAGCCAAGGCGCCGGTCGAGTATCGCGGCATTCGCATAGGCACGGTGCTGGATGTTTCTTTTTTGTTGACCGAAGAAAAAGAGGGGCTTAATGATCAGGGGCATTCTTTGGTGCCGGTACTTTTGCGAATTGATCCGGGGCGAATCT
>JAOXRV010000045.1 GCA_025800435.1 Cellvibrionaceae bacterium
CACTTAGCAGAAAACTTTTTATAATCATCTTTACCTACAAAAGATCACTCAGAAACAGCTCAAGACTGAAGAGTCAAAGCTTATTCGTGGGCAGCCTTAACTCAATCTAAGAAAAGGCCGCCCACTTAGCTGACACCCTAATTCGGCACCCTATAAAAGAAATATCTAATCCGCCTGCGCCTAAAATCTGGTTCCGACAGGTCAATCCAAAACTTATCTTTACCCAGCCAATTAACAACCTCCACATATTGGTCGCCACTCCCTTTTAAATTCAATATGGCCGTCTGATTATGCCCACTGAAAAGAATCCGATAGCCGTAAGAATGCTCTTCACCTTCAATCAGCCCAGCTTTGTTATTATGGCTACACTCATGTACATCAATAACTTCTTTAATTCGCGCGCTATCTATGTGCAGGCTTGTTTTTTCGCTTATACATTTCAACAAAGCCAGCCGCAAAGAGTTCATGCCAACACTTAAGCTGTTATATTTAATTGTTTCAGGAACGGCTACTTTCCATTTACCGCGAACGTCCGCAGCCGATAAACTTGTGGGCAAGGCGATAATGAGGAAAGCGATTATTCCAGGCAGAAATTTGGTCATATTCCGGCTTTTGTGCAAGTGGCAAGAAACCGCTATTGCAGCACCAGAGGGGCAAATCGGATATAGGTATAGGGAATGGAAGATTGGCTTAGCTTATCAGACAAACTTCGTAGATAGAGATAGTTTTAAATCACGCTTACGCTGGGGCACCTCGAACTATCGAGCTTGGCCTTTAGCACCGCCCTAAACGCAAAAAGCCGACTGCCCCAGGGCAGTCGGCTTTGAGTTTTAGCGAGCCCTAAAACTTAGAGCTTTTCGATCACGGTGCTGATGCCCTGGCCCAAACCAATACACATGGTGGACAGGCCGTAGCGGCCGTTGTTCTGGCGCATTACATTCAGCAGGGTGCCGGTGATACGGGCACCGGAGCAACCGAAGGGGTGGCCCAGGGCGATGGCGCCGCCGTGTAGGTTGACCTTCTCGTTCATGCTGTCGAGCAGGTTCAGGTCTTTCAGCACGGGCAGGGCCTGGGCGGCAAAGGCTTCGTTGAGTTCAACAAAGTCAATGTCGTCGATGCTGATACCGGCGCGCTCCAGCGCTTTGTGGGTGGCGGGCACGGGGCCGTAACCCATAATGGAGGGGTCGACACCGGCAACGGCCATAGAGCGGATAACCGCCAGTGGTTCAAGGCCCAGTGCTTCGGCTTTCTCGGCTGACATTAAAATCATGCACGAGGCGCCGTCGGTAATCTGGGAAGACGAACCGGCAGTTACGGTGCCACCTTTGGGGTTAAATACCGGGCGCAGCTGGCTCAGGCCTTCTACGGTGGTTTCGGGGCGAATGGTTTCGTCCTGCTCTACCAGCACTTTAAAGCCGTTCTCGTCGTGGCCTTCGATGGGGATAATCTCGTCATCGAACTTACCTTCGCTGCGGGCTTTGTGAGCCAGCTGGTGAGAGCGGGCCGAGAACTCGTCCTGCTGCTCGCGGGTCATGCCGTGCATTAAGCCCAGCATTTCAGCGGTCAGGCCCATGGCGCCGGCAGCCTTGGCTACGTGCTTGGCCAGGCGGGGGTTAAAGTCTACCCCGTGGTCCATAGCCACATGGCCCATATGCTCTACCCCACCAATAATAAATACATCACCGTTATTGGTTTGAATAGCCTGGGCGGCGGTGTGCAGCGCCGACATGGATGAACCACACAAACGGCTAACGGTTTGGGCCGCCGATGTGTGCGGAATGCCAGCCAGCAGCGACACCATACGAGCGATGTTCATGCCCTGCTCTAGGGTTTGGTTAACACAGCCCCAGATCACATCTTCGATCATGCTGGGGTCAAGCTTGGGGTTGCGGGCCAGCAGGCCTTTAATCAGGTCGGCGGAAATATCATCTGCGCGACGGTTGCGAAAACAGCCGTTCTTAGAGCGACCCATGGGGGTACGGCCGAAGTCGATAATTACTGCATCTCTTGGATTTAAGCTCACGTCTTAATCTCCTATTTATTTACCTTATTTACCCTGGGCCTGGCCCAGGGCATGGGTATCTGGTTAAGGTCTTTTAAGCCGGGCTTAAAAGAAAGTCTCGCCGTTTTTGGCCATTTCGCGCAGACGCTCGGTGGGCTGGTACATTTCACCCAGCTCGGCGTACTTGTCGGCGGCGGCTACAAACTGGGCAATGCCCATGTCTTGAATATAGTGCAAGGCGCCACCGCGGAAGGGTGGGAAGCCAACGCCGTAGATCAAAGACATATCCACATCATTAGCGCTGTCGGCAATGCCCTCTTCCAGGCAGCGAACGGCTTCTAAACACATGGGGATCATCAGGCGCTCAACAATGGTCTCGGCCTCGAACTCTTGGCGCGGGCCAACGTGGTCACCGAGAATATCCCATACGCTCTCGTCGTAAACTTTCTTCTGGCGACCGCGACGGTCCAGCTCGTACTTGTAGTAACCGGCATCGTTCTTCTGACCGTATCGGCCAGCTTCGTACAGCACCTCGGAGGCGCCCTTGTAATCGGCGCTCATGCGGGTGGGGAAACCTTCGCGCATGACCGTACCGGCGTGTACGCCGGTATCAATACCAACCACATCACACAGATAGGCAGGGCCCATGGGCCAGCCGAATTTTTCCATCACTTTATCGATGGCGACAAAATCGGCGCCCTCTTTCATCAGGCCCATAAAGGCGCCCATATAGGGGCTTAAGATACGGTTAACCAAAAAGCCGGGGCAGTCGTTAACAACCACAGGCTTTTTACCCATGGCCAGGGCGTAGGCCACGGTGCGGGCGACAGCTTCGTCGCTGGTTTTTTCACCGCGAATTACTTCAACTAGGGGCATTTTGTGCACTGGGTTAAAAAAGTGCATACCGCAGAAGTTTTCGGGGCGCTCAAGGGCCTCGGCCAGGTAGTTGATGGAAATAGTCGAGGTGTTCGAGGTTAAGATCGCATCTTTGCCAATCTTGGTCTCGGTCTCGGCCAGTACCGCGTGCTTAACCTTGGGGTTTTCAACCACGGCTTCAACCACCACATCGACGCCGTCAAAGCCTTCGTAGCTCAGGCTTGGGTCAATGGTGTTTAAAATACCGGCCATTTGCTCGGCGTTCATACGTCCGCGCTTAACCCGGGTAGACAGCAATTTGGTGGCCTCAGACATACCCAGGTCTAAACCTTCTTGGGCGATGTCTTTCATAATAATTGGGGTGCCTTTTAAGGCAGTTTGGTAGGCGATGCCACCGCCCATAATACCGGCGCCCAGCACCGCGGTTTTTTCAACCTTGGCAGTGGCTTTCTTGGCCCAGGTTTTACCGGTCTTGGCCAGCTCTTGGTCACCCAGGAACAGCGCCACCAGGTTTTTCGCCACACCGGTTTTGGCCAGCTTGGCAATGCCTTTGGCCTCTTCTTCCAGGGCGCCATCGCGGCCCAGCTTGGCGGCTTTTTGCATCACCTTAATAGCGGTAACCGGGGCTGGGTAATGGGGGCCAGCCTGACCGGCAACAAAGGCCTTAGAGGTTTCAAAGCACATCATCATTTCGATGTCGTTGAGCTTTAAGGGGTCGAGCTTTTCTTGGCGCTTGGCTTTGTAGTCGAGCTTGCCCGCCACACACTGCTCCAGCAGGGCGATACCGGCCTCTTTCAGTTTAGCCGGTTCAATCACCGCATCGACCGCACCGGCCGCTAAAGCCGCTTGGGGCTTTTGCTCTTTGCCAGAGGCAATCCACTCAATCGCGTTATCGGCGCCAATTACCCGAGGCAGGCGCACGGTGCCGCCAAACCCAGGGATAATACCCAGCTTGGTTTCGGGCAGGCCAACTTTGGCCAGGGTAGACATTACGCGGTAATCACAGCTTAGGGCCATTTCAAAACCGCCGCCTAAGGCAAAGCCGTTTACACAGCATACGGTGGGGAAAGGCAGGTCTTCGATCAGGTTAAAAACCGCTTTATTGGTTTGCAGTACGCTAGCGGCAATCTCTTCTTCGGAGCGGGAGAAGTTATCGCCAAACTCGGAAATATCGGCACCAACAATAAACACGTCTTTGCCACTGGTTACCAGCAGACCTTTGATGTTTTCTGCCTTTTGCAGTGTCTCAGCAGCCTGACGCAGCTCGTCGGTGGTCAGGGCGTTAAATTTGTTTACGGAATCTCCTTCGAGATTGAAATTCAGCTCGGCAAAGCCGTTGTCCAACTGGCTTACCGTTAGGGCCTTTCCTGAAAAGATCATCTATCAGCCTCACTTATTGAATGGAATAAAGCCGGGCAGGCGCTGCCGCCCCACTTTGAGGGACGATTAGGTTAAAGACTCACCCCAATAGCTCCAATGGCAAAAGTGACCACATTGCCTGACAAATCGGGGCCAGCGTGGCCACTATCAAGGCGGTGAATTGGGCATTATTCAGCGATTTATGTTTAGAAATGGGCCCAACTGTGAAATCCTTAGGCCATAGACTCGCACACAAACAAGTATAAAAATAGGTGACCCCATGGATTTAAACGGCAAAGTGATCATTATTACCGGTGCAGCCAACGGTATTGGCAAGGCCATGGCACAGCGGTTTGCACAACAGCAACCCCAGGCCATGGTACTGGCGGATATTGATGCCAATGGCCTTGCCGCCCTGGCCGCCGATATCGACTGCGCCGAGGCCTATCCCTGTGATATCAGCAGCGAGGTCGGGGTAAAAGAACTGGTGGCCCACACCGAAAACACCCATGGCCATATCGACCTATTTTGTGGCAATGCGGGCATTATGCGCTTAGGTGGCGTCAATACCAGCGATGCGGATTTTCAGCAGGTTTGGGATATTAATGTGCAATCCCATATCTGGGCCGCCCGCGCCGCCCTGCCAAAAATGCTCGAACGGGGCAGCGGCTATTTTTTAATCACCGCTTCAGCCGCCGGCATGCTGACCCAGCTGGGCTCGCTCAGCTACTCGATCAGCAAGCACGCGGCTCTGTCAGTTGCCGAGTGGCTGGCCATTACCCACGGCCACCAGGGTATTAAGGTATCGGCCCTGTGCCCGCAGGCAGTAGAATCCAATATGACCGCGGGCACCGATGGCAGCGTGGCCGGTATTGACGGCATGCTGCCGGCCGAGACCGTGGCCGATTGCGTGGTAGAAGCCCTGGCCGAAGAGAACTTTTTGGTGCTGCCCCACCCTAACGTAAAACAGTATTTTCAAAACAAGGCCAACGACTACGAGCGCTGGCTGGGGGGCATGAAAAAACTGCAGCGCCAGTTCGATGAGCTAATGCCCGAGAATGTGGCCGATGGCGGCCGCAATATTGGCGGCCAATAGGCACAGCTTTAGGGCGACCACTATAACTATGCAAAACTACAATAAATAAATAGCAGCAGTATGACTAAACCAACTGAACACCTGGGCTACGGTATCTACCTAATCGATACCGGCATGGGCCGCCCCGGCCTAGCCGCCTGTTATTTAATTGTACACCAGGGCGAAGCGGCCATTATTGAAACCGGCACCCTTAAGTGCGTACCTCAAATAATGAATGCTATTGGCGAGTTGGGGCTTAGCCCCGAGCAGTTGCGTTATGTAATCCCCACTCATGTGCACCTGGACCACGCTGGCGGCGCCGGCGGCTTAATGGCCGAGCTGCCCAATGCCCAGCTGATTATTCACCCTCGTGGCGCTCGCCATATGATTGAACCGGCCAAACTTAAAGCCGGTACGGTGGCGGTCTATGGCGAAGAGATGTTTGCGGCGGTGTACGGCGATTTACTGGCCATTGATGAGGCTCGGGTAATTGTGGCCGAAGACGGCCATGAATTTTATTTGGCCGAGCGCAAATTTCAGTGCTTTGATACCCCGGGCCACGCCCGCCACCATTTGGTGGTACACGACCCATTGAGCCAGGGCATTTTTAGTGGCGATACCTTTGGCGTGAGCTACCCCGAACTAAATGGCGCCGGTGGTGAGCGCTTTATCTTCCCGCCTAGCACGCCGGTACACTTTGACCCCGACGCCTGGGTGACCACAATTGAGCGTTTACTGACACTTGAGCCAAAACGTTTTTACCTAACCCACTACGGCATGGTCGAAAACCCCGCGCCATTGGCAAGCAGTTTAATTGAACAAATTAACTGCTACGCCAATATTGCCCGCAATGCGGCCAATGAGCCCGACCCAAGCGCTGCCATCAACAAGGCCCTAGAACATGACACACAGGCCCGCCTAAACGCCATTAACTGCCCAATGCCTTTTGAGCAGCGGCGCGAGCTGTTAACATTGGATAATCAAATAAATGCCCAGGGCCTGGCCTTTTGGTTAAGCACACTACGCTGATTAAGCTTGCTCGGTACCAACAAAAAACGTCGCGTAACGCACCTGGTTACGCCCGGATTTTTTGGCCTCGTACATTGCCTCGTCCGCGTGTTTGTATAAATCGCTGGCGCTCAGCCAAGGCTGCCAGCTGGCTACGCCGACACTGATACCCACGGTTAGCTCAGGCAATTGCAAGAAGCGCATTTTATTGACTACCGCGCGGCATTCCTCCAATACCGTCACAGCTTCGGCGCTGGCTGTATTGGGTAAAATAATGGCAAATTCTTCACCGCCAATACGGGCAATCACATCAGTTTCGCGCAAGCGTCTGCGCAGAGCACGGCCTAGGGCTTTTAGTACCTTATCCCCGAATTCGTGGCCATAGCGGTCATTGATGCGTTTAAACCAATCGATATCGGCTACCGCCAAGCTCAAGGGGCTGTGATTGCGTTTGCAGCGCTTTATTTCCGTCGCCATTTCCCGGTCGAAAGCTCGGCGATTGGGCAGACCAGTTAGGGAGTCGGTCAGTGCCGCCAGGGTTAATTTTTCATTGGCCCGGGCCAGCGCCTGGGTGCGAATTTTAACGTGCTTTTCCAGTGATTCATTCAGGTCATCCAAGCTCTCTTGCAAACCCTGCTCGCGCGCACTGAGCTTAACGTAAGACCAACCGAGATTGCCCGCGTAGATAAAAATGGCGATAAGCGTAGCAATTGGAAACAGGTCAATAGAGTGCGTACGACCTTGTAAATAGACAATAATATCTAGGCAAACACTGATTGCCACCCCAAGCACCAACAGCATTAACTGCCAGTTAGAGCGGCGCTCGCTGATTAAAAAAAGCAACAACAAACAATAAACTATTGTCAGTGACAGATAGGCTTTGACACCATATTCAAGTATTACCACAAATATATAGTAATCAAATACAAAGGGAACAAATAATACAATTAAAGGGATACAGGCTGTTGTGTAAATTAATGCCCCAGCCCAGTTTGGGCGCCATAAACCAGGCATTATATAGCGCTGCAAAAAAATTAAAGCCGCGACACTGATACAGGCCAAAACACTGCACAAATAAAAATAACAGTGCACCGGCAGCCACGCTAGCCATTCCAGCATCAGCTCTCCGGATACTAACACGCGTCCACCGGCAACCGCACACAAGGTAGCTATGGTGATGTGCAGGCGACGCCGCCGAGAAGAAAAACAGGCCAAGAACACCGTGTACAAAGCCATCAGTAAAAGGGCCCCAAACAACACGCCATACAAAGCTGTTCGGCGCATATTACTGCTTTGCAGTTGGGAGGCGGCTACTAGCTGGGGTGGTTTTAACGCTTGGGCATCACGGCTATCGGACGCATACAGGTGAACAATCAAACGCCCACTACCCGACCAATTACTCAGCTGTTTAGGGGGGGGCGCCAGCAACAAACCCTGCTGGGCCTTGTGCGGCACCTGAACAATTAGCTGTTGAGCCTCGGCAATCAGTGGGGAGAGGTTATCGTATAGCTTTTCTACCCCAGCGCCAGTTTGTAAATAGACCCGAGCCGCCGAGCGATAGAGCCCCGGCAGTATTACCATGGTTTCACTCGGCTTGGCGCTGTGTATATCGGCCCACAGAGTCATCACACCGCCATCACTGCGCTGGCTGTCGGCGTATATGCTCCATCGCCCTGGCATTTGCACCAAGCGATTTGGCTTAAAGGTCTCAAGCTGGTGAGGGGGAATTAACAGACCACTGTAGCCAAACCAGGGGCCGGACAAAGCACCATCCTCGCAGCGGGGGTATATAGCATGAGCAACATCGGGTTTTTTACCAACAGGCTTACAGCTTTCACTGCCGATCAGAGGCTGCCCAAGAGGTGAAATCAGGCTCAGCACCAAGCCCAAAGACAGCATCATCACCCAAACCGCCCAGACTACTCGCACTCGACCACTCGCCTTTGTTATTAAATTAAGCAGTTAAAACTTTTCAGGGGCTTATTTTAGACAGCGCCCTTACAAATTAGGAACGTCAAAGGAAAATCGGGCGGCATCTTAGGAAAAAACCATACTTTCACATTGTTATTTGCAATGCTTTAGTGTGATTTAAAATGGACAATAGCCTTAGAATACGGGAATCCGTTTAGGCCATTTATTTGTCTAAAGACACCTAAAGCCTCTTCCACTCATCCGATATGCTTACTTTAAAGCCAATTGAAGATTTGGGTGCCGCTCGACTGTCATCTTGGCTTGAGGGCCTATCAGGCGACAAGTCTATCCCGCCTCGCGGCCTGACCGTCACCGAGTTATTCAGAAGTGTCCTACCAAGGACCGCTAAAGCCTTGTATGGCACTAACCACTTGGCGCCGGTCACCCTCTTTTTTAATGTGATCGACACCGGCCAAATCAAGCTGCACATAGACTAAATAGGTTTTGGCATTGGCCAGGCCGGGGTTGTGGTAAAGGTGGGTGCCCTTGGGCAATAAGCCAATATTGTGCTCACCTCTTTGTAGGTGAATGCTTTCGTTTAAAATTATTTTGTCGCTGCTGCGGGCGCTTATTATTTCCTGGCTGTAGAGACCGAGCTGAAAAGAAAGCATTATCGCCGCAACAAGCATTATTGTATTTGAAAGTTTCATAGCGCCCACACCGCCATCGTCCCTGATCTAAATGAGTTGTTAGAAAAATTAGCCGAACAGCCATTGGAACATTAGCGCTAGGGGCCCAACATAGGGAAAAAGTTTGGTTTATAGCCAGAGGAAGGATAAATTTCAGGCATTAAAGACGGGCGGTAAAAAACCGGCTTATACGTCAATTGACCGCGGGCTGGGGCCCTGCGGATAAGTGTCAGAAGCATAGTGGCTTTCCCGGAGTTTTCCCCACAAGACCGCCAATAAGTCGCGCACAATCACTATTTGTAGCTAGTCGAAACCCCCTTGCTAGCTACTTTTGATAAGTGTCTTCTTTTGCTGACGGTGCAACAATTAACGATTGCGAGTTCCTTGCGCCCAAGCCCTTTACCCTGCTCTTAGTTTTGGGTAATCGATGGTAATGGCCTAACCGAGCCGCTCAGGGTGTAATCGTGAGAATAACAATTTTCGATTTACCACATATCAACCGCATCACCGTTTTAAGCAATCATCCAATACAGGAGAACGCAGTATGGATGCCCCCCTTAATATTAAGCAGGCGCTGGCCGTGGCGATCGGCGCCGCTTGCAGTATGTC
>JAOXRV010000063.1 GCA_025800435.1 Cellvibrionaceae bacterium
AATAAGCTGCCCATAGCCGCTCGATACCTTCTGTTTTACTCAGGGGCGAGACTATAACACTGTTCACCTATTATTGGCTGCTACGGGCCGCTAAAAACGCCCCTGGCAAAGCACTAGGCAAGCCCTTGACACCCTAGCCCAGAGGCATGAATCTTTACGCTAAAAGTGTATAATTCTACCCTTTGCCAGAGGCACCCCAAATGGCCTACAACCTTCCACCAGCACTGTCCGACTTTCTTGTTATCGCCGAGATCAGTAATGGCCAAATTGCCAACAAACTGTTCCACAAAAAGTTTTCCCAAGTAACCCCAGAATACGGCCAGCATATCGCCCTAATGGCCAAACTTGATGAAGGTGTCTACGGGCTCGCCTCTTATCTGCATATCTGGTTTGACGGCAGTATTGGCCTGATTGGTGGCGGCTGTAGCGACGGCGATATTATTCAGCGCCTGCCAGAGCCCCAGCGCCGCCTGATTAACGAACATGGGGGGCTGCTACGTCAAACCCTGCTGTTTACCTTTGACCGGTTTGCCGAGCAAACCCAGGCTTTCTTTGGTCATTGCGGTGACACCCGCGCCAAAGAGGTAGATTTAGCCGCCGGCTTTGAAGAAACTGAAGACCCCAATGTCCTGGTCAAATGGTCAAACCTAGGGCTTGACAGCAGCGACAAATACGCGCTATTCGAGCAGGCCCTTGCGCTGGGAGCTTTTTAAGTGAAAGTCGCCGTACTCACCTACCACTCACAGAACTGTAACGGTCACGATTACCACAACAATGATCATAT
>JAOXRV010000011.1 GCA_025800435.1 Cellvibrionaceae bacterium
AAGCTACTGTCAGCAAATGATCATCCAAGATCATTTGCTGACCCCTCACACTGCGCGCCTGCAGAATCACAAAGCTCATTCTTCTGTAGAGTCTGGTAGCGGGAGTTACTTCTGGGGGCTTGGGAGCCAGGGATGGCGGACGAGAGCCCCAGGGAGGGGTTTATGCGTCCCCCAGAAGTAACTCCCGCTACCAGGCTCGGCGCCGAAGCCACCTACTAGTAAACTGTTAACAAACAATTTACTAGCAGCCCGAAATAATCATCCAGATCATTTGCTAATGATGAATGATGCCCCTCTGGGTTTCTGCTAAACTGCCGGCTTTTTAGTCGGCTGTTTTATTATGAGCACCTTACCCCCCGCCAGCTTGTGGAAGCGCCTGTTCGCGATTATCTACGATAGCCTTATCTATATGGCCATTGCCATGGCCTACTCCGCCCTGGTGTTATTTATACAAGTGCAAATTGGTGGCGAGCCAGCCCCGGGCGAGCGGGCCGAGATGGGCATATTGGGCTTTATTGGCTTGATTGCCGTACTGGTTTTATTTTGCAGTTTTTGTTGGCGCCAAAAAGGCGGCCAAACCCTGGGCATGAAGGCCTGGCGCCTGCAGCTGCGCAGCGAGGATGACACCCAGGCCAGCTGGGGCCAGTGCATTGCCCGCTGCCTGCTTGCCCCGCTGATGTTGTTTGGTTTGGGGCTGGGTTATTTATACAGCCTGTTTGATAAGCGATCGCGCTGTTTACACGATGTGATTACCGGGACCAAAATGGTGCAACTGCCCAAGCAAAAATAACTAGGGCACCTCTGAATAACTCGGCGATGCCCAGCGGACCCTAAAGCGTACAGCTGCAAGGCGCGTTGCGCAGTGAATGCCGGCCGCCTTTACAAGCTACGCAACGCCGCAGATGTGCGCTTTAGGGCCCGCCCTTCGGGGCTTTGAGTTATTCAGAGGTACCCTAATTGGCTTTGCGCAACAGTAATAGGCCAATGCCACCACAAACCAAAATAGGAATAAGCACCGCGATCAGCGGTGCAAAGCCAAACACCAAACTGGATGGTCCCAGCAAGTCCTGGCTGGTGCGAAACACGATACCCACAATCACCCCGGTAAAAATGCGATAGCCCATGGTGGTCTCGCGCAGGGGCCCAAAAATAAAGCTCACCGCAATTAACACCAAACTGGCAGTGGCCAGCGGCTGCAGTATTTTTTGCCAAAAAGCCAGGCGGTACTGGCTGGTATCCAGGCCCTGCTGATCCAGGTACTGGGTGTAGCGGTACAGGTCTTGAATGGATAAGCCCTCTGGGCTCAATACCAACAGGGATAACAAATCAGGAGAGAGTTCAGTCTGCCAGCGCCGGGTTTGGGCCAGCTCTTGCTCAATCTTTTCACCGCCGGCATCAAAGTTGGCCACTCGGGCTTTTTCCTCTAGCCAGTGGTCACCTTGAAAGCTGGCACGCTCGGCAAAACTAGAGACCAACAATTGGCCCTGATCATCAAACTGGTAGCGGGTCACCCCCAACAACACACCCGCCGGCAAGACCGTATTGGCGTGCATAAACTCGTTACCGTCGCGGTTCCACATGCCCTTATCATCCAAGGCCTGCCCCCGCCCCAGGGCGACCGAGCGCCGGCTCTCGGCAGCCTGCTCGGTATAGGGGGTAACATACTCACCCAGGGCCAGGCCCAGGGCGATAAACAGCAGCACAGGCTTAAGCACCGCCCAGGTAATTTTAGCCACCGAAACCCCGGCCGCCCGCATCACCACCAGCTCGCTATTACTGGCCAAGATACCCAGGCCAATCAAGCAACCCACCAGGGCCGAGAAGGGAATATATTCAATAATTCGCCGAGGAATCGTCAACCCCACATACACCAGCACCTCAACGAAGGTGTAGTTACCGCGCATACTGCCGAGTTGATCAACCAGCGCGGAGATAACATCCAGCGACAGAATAACCAACAGCACCATCGCCACCGCCCCAAGCACCGCCTTGGCGATATAGATGTTTATCTTAGTCATGGGCGGCCTCCGCCTGGGCTTGGGCTTGGGTTTGGTAGCTGTACTTGCGCCACCAGCCGGGCGCCGCCATCAGCACGATGGCAATGGCCAAAAAGACCCCGTGCATACCCCACAAGCCCAACCATACCGAGATCTTGCCATCTTCGGCGGCACCGCGCCCGGCGTTAAGGGCAACCAGATAAACAATGTACAAAATAATGGCCGGTATCATTTTAAAATAACGGCCCTGGCGCGGGTTGGTTTTGCTCAGCGGTACCGCCAGCAGGCTAACCACCAACACCAACACCGGCAGCGAGAAGCGCCAGTGCAAGGTGGCTATATCGTCAAGCTGCTCAGAGCCCAACAACTCGGCCGTGCTTTTGCGATCGGCCTTGCGCGGCAACATGGCCGCCGTATCTTCTACGTGCAGGTATTGGCCCTGGGTTTCAAACTCGGTGACACGGTAACCCTGGCCACCGGGGCTGCCCTCGTAACGGCGGCCGTTTTCCAGTACCAAGTAGCGTTTGCCAAACTCCGGGTGATCAAGCTGGCTGCCGCTCTCAGCTTTGATCATGGTAACTGCGTTTCCACCACCGGCGCGGGCGGCAATAAAGATTTGCTGCATCTGTTTGCGGTCACCGCTTAGGGCCTCGGTGTAACTCACCCCGGCACCGCCACTTAAACGCATAAAGCGCCCTGGGGTCATACCGTCAAACTCGCTGCGGCGCTTTTGCTCGTTGAGGATTTGTTCGGCCCGGTCTACCCCCATTGGGCTGATCAGGGTCGATAGGGCGCACACCAGCAGAGCCACAAGGGCGGCGGGTATCAAGGTCATGCGGATCAGCTGGCGCTGGCTAAAACCACAAGCTGATAACACGGTCATTTCACTTTCCATATACAGGCGACCATAGGCCAGCAAAATGCCAATAAACAAACCCAGCGGCAGCACCAGCTCTAAAAAACCGGGTAGGCGAAAAGCCATAATACTCAGCAGCACATCTGCATCCAACTTGCCGGCGGCGGCCTGGGCCAAGTACTTAACAAAACGCCCACTCATGGTAATTAGCAGCAGCACACTGCTAACCGCCAACATGGTAACCATGACCTCTCGGGCCAGGTAACGGAATATGATCACGCCCAATCCTTATCACTGAGTGGCAAGCAAAGCCCGACACCTTGGTAGTAAACCGATGAAAATGCTAAAGTGTGTGCATACCCAATTGTTTGGGCATTGTATTTTTCGGGCCGGCTTTTAGGCGAGCTATTATCCAGCAAAGCGGCCCCTTT
>JAOXRV010000079.1 GCA_025800435.1 Cellvibrionaceae bacterium
ATTCTGGTGTATCGGTACAAGCTAAACCGCAATACTAAACCGGTAAGCCAATATGCGCTCGAATAAAAAATACAGACTACCACCACGGTGATTTCGCAATGCAGCTCTGAGCCAGGGCTTGGCCAGCCTAAAAACCAACTCCGCAATTGAGCACTTTAACGCCACTACAGATGTGTGCCAATTGATGGAAAGCTCGATTCTAATCGCTCTCAACGGCCTGCATCGGCCCTAAGCCCTGGCCTGGGACACAATCCAGTCATACACCTCACTAAACTCATGGGCCACCAACTGTGGCCCATGGGCTTTAAGCACATCCACCTCATGCACCCCATAGCTAACCCCAATACGGGGCATGTCGATGGTGGCGGCCATTTCTAAATCAAAGCTGGTATCCCCCACCATCACCGCGTGCTCGGCCTCGCGGCCAAATTCGCCCAGCAGTTGCTCCAGCATTAAGGGGTGGGGTTTTGAGCGGGTTTCATCGGCGCAGCGGCTCGAGTGGAAGTAATCTTCCATACCCAGATTGCCCAACACCCGGTCTAAGCCCTTGCGGCTTTTGCCGGTGGCCACGGCAATGGTGTAACCCTTGCCCTTTAACTCATCCAAGGCCTCAACCACACCCGCAAATAGGGGCGATGGCACCTGGTCGGCTTTAATATAGTGCTCTGAGTAGCGCTGGCGCACCATATCGCGCTGACCTTGCTCGGCCTCGGGGTAGAGTGTGGCGATAGCTTCGGGCAGGCCCAAGCCAATAATTTTTTGTACCTCGCTGCCGGGTAGGTGGTGCAACTTGGCGTCTTCGGCGGCCCGCTGCATACAGCTAACGATTTTTTCGGCGGAGTCGCTCAGGGTGCCGTCCCAGTCAAAAATACACAGCATCTATTTATTACCTAACTTTTATTACCTAATTTGCTTAAAT
>JAOXRV010000084.1 GCA_025800435.1 Cellvibrionaceae bacterium
GCGGGCCTAGCCCCCACCTATAGCGAACCCATGCCTGAGCCCGAGTACGAAGTGCAGAACGTGGTCCCTAATACCGACCCTGACGAAACTGCCTCGGCACCGATCTATAGCGAGCCCATGCCTGAACCCGAGTACGAAGTACAAAACTCGAATCCCGATACCGATCCCGACGAAACTGCCATGGCGCCAATTTACAGCGAGCCCATGCCCGAGCCTGTGAACTACATACAAAACTCGGATGACAAACCGGTACAAGCCGATGCGGGCCTGGCCCCCACCTATAGCGAACCCATGCCCGAGCCCGAGTACGAGGTACAAAACTCAGGCGAAGCAGTGGAGTACAATATCTATGCGACAGAAATCTACTATGCCTGGGCCCAGCCTACCTATTACCACAACCAAAGCAGCCCTGTATTTGGTCACCCGGGCCAGCTGGACCAGAGCGACACCCATAGCATCCAGCCCTGGCGGGGCACCAACCATCATCATGGGTGGCTAAAATACGCACTGGCCGATGATGCAGGCAAGCACGCCATCAACGACTTCTATTTTAACGTCGACCCCATCGCCGTTCTCAGCGACGGCAGCTATATAATCAGCAGCCTAGAATTTAACGGCAGCGACTTTGATGTTGTGGCCCAGCGCTTTGCCCAGAATGGCCTAAAAATTGGTGAACAAACCACGGTCAGTAGCGATAACACTGGCGATCAAATTAGCCCCGACGCCGTCGGTCTGGCCGACGGCGGCTACGTTATTGTGTGGCAATCCAATAAACAACTGGATAGTGACATCAAGGCCCAGCGCTACGACGCACAAGGCAATGCGGTCGGCTCGGAGCTACTGGTTAACCCGCACAGCGAGGCCGGGCAAAGCGCGCCAACTATCATCGCCTTAGACGCTGGCGGTTTTGCAGTGGTGTGGACCAGCGCAGGCCAAGACAGCCACGGTGGCGAGGTTTATATGCGCCTTTACAGCGCCGATGGCCAAGCCTTGGGCGATGAAATTCAGGTTAACGACGGCATTGATGTTAACCACAGCAATAGCGACATCAACCAACTTAGCGATGGCAGCTTGCTGGTCAGCTGGCTTACTCAAAACCCTATTGGCGACACCCAAGGCAACCGCAACGAAGTGACGATCAAACGCTTCAGCGCCGAAGGTGAAGTACTGCAACAGGAGATATCAATCGCTACCGAATTGGCGGGTGATCATGTGCGCCCCAGCGTCAGCGCTTTAAACAATGGTGGCTTTGTGCTCAGCTGGGTTGCCAGCGAGGGCCACTCCGGCCCGCTGCAAGTCATGTTATTCGACCGCCCCGACAGCCAAACTGGTGAGCTGTTACAGCTTGAATCGATCAGCGCCGATGCTTACGAACAGGCCAGTATTGCCAGCCTCGAAGACGGCAGCTTTATGCTCAGTTGGATTGAAAACAGTGACCACGGGCCGGCGCTTATGCTGTCGCGTTATCAGCCAGACAGCGGGCAGATGACCCCAGCGCTAAGCCTGCCGGCCAACAGCGAAGGCAGTTTGGTATTCGAGCCCCATATCAGCGCCCTAGAAGGTGGGGCCTATATGTTGAGCTGGTCCGAGGTCGGCCTCAACAGCCCTGGCGCCAGCCTATGGCGCCAGCAGTTCG
>JAOXRV010000114.1 GCA_025800435.1 Cellvibrionaceae bacterium
GCACCAGCAGCCGATTATCGATGCCATCGAAGCCGGTGCCGACTCGGTCGAGGCGCTCGGGCAGCAATTGCGCTGTGGCACTAACTGCGGCTCTTGCAAGCCTGAGCTGGCCAGCCTGTTACAACAGCATAAACCCTCAACTGTCGCCGAGCGGAGCCTACAGCTATGAATGCGATTAGCCCCATCAGTGGTAATGGCCCTGATCAATGGCGCCCCGGTGGCCGGGTATACTTTATCGGCTCGGGCTGTGGCGACCCGGAGCTGCTTAGCCTAAAAGCCCACCGGTTGTTACAAAGCGCCCAGGTGATCCTATACGATGCCCTGGTAAGCCCCGAGCTGCAGCGCTATTTCCCGCTTGAATCCGAGCAAATTTATGTCGGTAAGCGGGCCGGCCAACACAGTATGGCCCAAGTGGAAATAGGCCAGCTGATACTGGACAAGGCTCGCCAGGGGTTGATGGTAGTACGCTTAAAAGGCGGCGACCCCAGCGTGTTTGCGCGCCTGGCCGAGGAGACCGATATCTTGCAGGCCCGGCAGATACCGTTTGCCGTCGTGCCTGGAATAACCGCCGCCAGTGGCTGCGCCGCCTATTCGGGTATACCTCTCACCCACCGCGACTGTGCCCAGTCGGTTAAGTTCGTCACTGCCAGCCGCCAGCGCGACGG
>JAOXRV010000121.1 GCA_025800435.1 Cellvibrionaceae bacterium
GCTGCGACCATCGATAAAATCGATACCCCGCTCGGTGGCCACCCATAAGTTTTTATTATGATCCTGTTGTACGCCAAGTAAATAGTTCGCCGACAAGCCATGCTCCCCCGAGCCCGCCCGATAGCGTTTGCGCAGTTGCAATTGATAATCCACAAGCTCCAAGCCAGTGGCCGAAGCCAGCCAAAAGCCAGTGCCGGGCTGTTCGATAATCTGCTGCACATTTTGACTGGACATCGCCTCGGACGGCTGCTGTTCAGCCGCCATGAACTGTATTTGATCAAGTTCTGGTTGGTACACCGCCAAGCCGTCGACGTAGCCGGCAAATACACGGCCATCACTGGCGGCAAACAACACAGAGTTGCGACTTTTAGGATTATGCTGTGGGTGTCGATAAGGCTTAAAGGTATAGCCGTCATGGCGCAGCAAGCCTGCTTGGGTAGATACCCAAATAAACCCCTGGGTATCCTGAGCGAGCTTTTCCACTACCCCCCAGCGAATCGCACCCTTATCATCCAAGTGGCGAAAAAACGCTTGGGGCTGAACTTTAGCCGCCACCTCAACTGCCAAGCAAAGATAAATTAAACCCAGCAGTGCGCTATATACCCCCCGCCACCGTATTGACATAGCTTTAAGCTTTCCCTTTTTGTGCAAAGTTATACCAGAAGGATAGCTGCTAAACTTGAATTCTCTGTGTTTCTAGGGTGCCTCTGAATAACTCGGC
>JAOXRV010000124.1 GCA_025800435.1 Cellvibrionaceae bacterium
GGCACACCGCCATGTTTCTTGACCGCGCCGGGCCCCGCATTATAGGCCGCCAGCGCCAGACGCCACGAGCCGAATTCGCGGTATTGCTGCGCCAGATAGCGCGCGCCGCCCTCGAGGTTCTGTTTGGGATCCCACGGATCGCTGACCCCCAGCTGACGCGCGGTGCCCGGCATCAATTGGGCCAGACCCATGGCGCCTTTGTTGGACTTGGCCTTGGGGTTAAAGCGCGATTCCTGATTGACCAGCCGCGCAAACAGCTCTTCGGGGACGCCATGTTTGCGCGCGGCAGCCTTGGCCATACTCAGGTATTTACCCCGGTATCTGCCGGTATAGGTCTGCGCGCCTTCGTCATATTTGCTGGGGGTATGAATGGTCGGCGGTTTTAAGCGCACCGAGTTGGCATATTGCTTTGAGGCGCGCGTATCCAGCACCCGTGTATGCGAGGCAAACAGGCTGCGCTGGTTTTTGGTTGAAAAGATATCTGCCCGCGCCATCGGCGTCTGAGCGACAACAATAGCCATACAAGCCATTGTTATTGTTGACATTCGCGCTTTCATACTGGTGCTCAGTCTCATTTTGCCGCTTTTGCTTTGGGCGCAAATATAATGGGCCTTGGTTAAATTGCCAGCCCCGGTTTTTGCACTCTGTTAACCAAAGGTGGCTGAGTGTAGTCTCAGCCAAACCGCGCCCCGGATTCGGGGACGCGGGTGATCAAAACGTTTTTCAGGAGGCACCGCATGGCCGGTTCGGTAAACAAAGTCATCCTCATTGGCAATCTGGGCCGCGATCCCGAAGTGCGCACTTTCCAGAACGGGGGCAAGGTGTGCAACTTGCGCATTGCCACCTCTGAGAACTGGAAAGACCGCAATACCGGCGAGCGGCGCGAGCGTACCGAGTGGCACTCGGT
>JAOXRV010000128.1 GCA_025800435.1 Cellvibrionaceae bacterium
CAAACCGCTATCGATGGGCCTAAACTGTGCCTTGGGCGCCACCGAGTTGCGCCCCTACCTGGCTGAGTTATCCCGAGTCGCCCCCTGTTTTGTCTCGGCCCACCCCAATGCGGGCCTGCCTAATGAGTTTGGTGAATACGACGAAACCCCAGAGCAAATGGCCGAGGTCGTCGGCGAGTTCGCCGCCAGCGGCCTGGTTAATATTATCGGCGGCTGCTGCGGCACCACCCCCGACCATATTGCCGCCATCGCCGAAGCCGTCGGCCAATTTAAGTCGCGCAAAGCCGCAAGCCCTGCCGCTGCCTGCCGCCTGGCCGGCCTGGAGCCCTTTAATATCGAGCAGGATTCGCTGTTTGTGAATGTGGGCGAGCGCTGTAATGTGACCGGCTCGGCGCGTTTTAAACGCCTGATTATCGAAGAGGATTACGACACCGCGCTTGAAGTAGCTAAAGAGCAGGTCGAGAACGGCGCCCAGATTATCGATATCAATATGGATGAGGGCATGCTCGATGCCGAGGCGGCCATGGTTAAGTTTCTCAACCTGGTCGCCAGCGAACCGGATATCGCCCGGGTGCCCATTATGGTGGATTCCTCCAAGTGGGAAGTTATTGAAGCCGGCCTTAAATGCATTCAAGGCAAGCCGGTGGTTAACTCCATCAGCCTCAAAGAAGGCGAGCAAGAATTTATCGACAAGGCCAAGCTGTGTTTGCGCTATGGCGCGGCGGTAGTGGTGATGGCCTTTGACAGCGACGGCCAGGCCGACAACTTCCAACGCAAAATAGAAATCTGCGAGCGCAGCTACCGCATCCTGGTGGACCAAGTTGGCTTTAACCCCGCTGATATTATTTTTGACCCGAATATTTTTGCGGTGGCCACCGGCATTGAAGAGCACAATAACTACGCGGTGGATTTTATCGAAGCCAGCCGCTGGATTCGCCAAAACCTGCCACACGCCGGCGTCTCCGGCGGAGTCAGCAATGTGTCTTTTTCGTTCCGTGGCAATAACCCGGTACGCGAGGCGATCCACTCGGTATTTTTGTACTACGCCATTAAAGCCGGGCTCAATATGGGTATTGTTAACGCCGGTCAGCTGGCGGTGTACGATGACTTGCCTACCGAGTTGCGTGAAAAAGTTGAAGCGGTCGTCCTCAACCAAAACGATGAAGCCACCGATGCCCTGCTGGCCATTGCCGATGACTACCGCGGCGATGGCAGTGCGGCCAAAAAAACCGAAGACCAAGCCTGGCGCAGCTGGCCAGTGGCCAAGCGTTTAGAGCACGCGCTGGTAAAAGGTATTAACGCCTTTATTGAAGAAGACACCGAAGCAGCACGACAAGAATCCAGCCGGCCTTTGGATGTGATCGAAGGGCCGCTGATGGACGGCATGAATGTCGTCGGCGATTTATTTGGCCAGGGAAAAATGTTTTTGCCCCAGGTGGTGAAATCCGCCCGGGTCATGAAGCAATCGGTCGCCTATTTACAACCCTATATCGAAGCTGAAAAAAGCGAGGGTACAAAAAGTAATGGCCGTATTTTGATGGCAACGGTCAAGGGCGATGTGCACGATATTGGTAAAAACATTGTCGGCGTGGTGCTGCAGTGTAATAACTTTGAGGTGATTGATCTCGGCGTAATGGTGCCGGCCGAAGACATTTTAAAAACCGCAGTGGAAAAAAACTGCGACATTATCGGCCTGTCCGGTTTAATCACTCCATCACTGGATGAAATGGTTACCGTCGCCCGGGAGATGGAGCGCCAGGGTATTGATAAACCCCTGCTGATCGGCGGCGCCACCACCTCCAAGGCCCACACGGCGGTAAAAATTGATCCGGCTTTAAATATTAACCAGGCAATCTACGTGGCCGATGCCTCGCGCGCGGTGGGCGTGGCCAGCCGTTTATTATCCGATGAATTGCGCCCGGCCTACTTGGACGATATTGTGCAGGAATACGAAGTGGTGCGCGAGCGCACCGCCAATCGCAAACCCCAGGGTAAAGTGCTTAATTACGACGAGGCCAAACAACGCGGCTTAAAAATTGATTGGCAACAATCGCCCCCGCCAGCACCAAAGTTTAGCGGTGTAAAGGTTTTTGACGATTACCCACTGGCCGAGCTGCTCGACTACATCGACTGGACACCGTTTTTTATCTCTTGGGATTTAGCGGGCAAGTACCCGGCCATACTAGACGATAAAGTGGTGGGCGAAGCGGCGCGCAGCTTGTTTAATGACGCCCAGGCCATGCTTACAAAACTGATCGATGAAAAACTGTTAACGGCCAAAGGCGTCATTGGCCTGTGGCCCGCCAACCAGATTAACGGCGACGATATCGAAGTGCTAGGGCAAAACGGCCGGGCGACCTTGCTCCACCACTTACGTCAGCAACAACTAAAGCCCACCCGCGACAACCCTACCCCGCCCCAGTTGAGCCTGGCGGATTTTGTCGCCCCCAAAGACTCGGGCGTACAGGACTATATCGGTGGCTTTTGTGTCACCACCGGCATTGGCGCCGATGAACTGGCCAGCCAGTACGAGGCCAAAGGCGATGACTACTCGGCGATTATGGTAAAAGCTCTGGCCGACCGTTTGGCCGAAGCCTTCGCCGAGCAGATGCACTACCGTATTCGCACCGAGTTTTGGGCTTATGATACGGGTGAACAATTAAGCAATGAAGAACTGATTAAAGAGCGCTATCGCGGCATTCGACCGGCCCCCGGCTACCCGGCCTGCCCAGACCACAGCGAAAAAGACGCGCTGTTTGAATTGCTGGATGCGCAGGCGCAAATCGGCGTCAGCCTGAGCAGCCACTTTGCCATGACTCCGGCCGCTTCGGTCAGCGGTTGGTACTTTGCTCACCCACAGGCCAAGTACTTTAACGTTGGTAAAGTTCAACGGGATCAAGTGGAGTCACTGGCCGAGCGCAAAGGTCAGCCGATTGAAGAAGTGGAAAAGTGGATTGGCCCCAATCTCAGCTACCGATAAGCAGATAGACCACCAGGCCCACCCCAAGGGCAGTGATCAACAGCAGCAACAGCCTGGGCCAGTGCGGCCTGGCCTCAAGCTGGGCCTGGCTTAGCGCCAGGCTATTGGTCGCCGCCCCCGGCGGTTCAAATACCAGCTCGCAATCGCCCAGGCCAATGCAATCCCCCGCTTTTAAAAACACCGTCTGGCTGGGGGCGCCATTAACACTCGCAGGCTGGGCTGGTTCAAGGCTGTTGAGTTTCCACAGTATGCCGTTGCGCTGCAGCTCGGCGTGCAGAGGCAGAACCCCGCTGCCCATCACTTGCAGATCCGCCTCGGCGCTACTGCCGAGACGCCAGTGCTGCTGCCCGGCGCTCAATTCAAACTGTTGCTGGGGGCTGCGCAAATAGGCGCTCTCGGCTGGGTTCATACGGCAGGCTCGCTAATTGGGGGTCAGCTCATTATACCGGAATAAAGATACAGGCCCATCGATACCAAGCCCAAACCCAACACCATCAGCAGGCGGCGACTGAGGCCGGGCTGGGCGCCACCTTCGGCAGTAACCGCCTTACCCTTAGCGCGACTGGAAGCCAGCGGCGGCTGTGGCTGAAACACCGCCACCGGCTCGGGCTTGGGGCGCAAGCTAATCGGCTCGGCCTGCTCATTGGCGACCAGCAACACCGTAATATTATCCCGCGCGCCCGCCGCCAGGGCGGCATTGATCAGCGCCTCGGTGCAGGACTTGAGACTTTGTTCAGCGCTTAAAATCTGGGCTATTTGGCCGCCGCTGAGGGCATCGCTCAAGCCGTCGCTACACAACAGCAAACGCTCGCCCCGATAGAGGCTGGCAGACACAGTATCGACTTGCAGTTGATCGTCACCGCCGGCCCAGAGTGCCTGGGTGAGAATATTGCGGTCTTGGCGGGTGGCTGCCTCGGCCGCGGTGACAATGCCATCAGCCAGCAGCTTTTCAACATAGGAGTGATCCCGGGTCAACTGCAACAGGGCGCTGCCGTCCCAGCAATAGCCGCGGCTGTCGCCGAGCCAGGCCAATTCAAATAGGCCGTCGTCGAAGCTCGCCGCCACCAGGGTAGTGCCCATGCTAGGGCCGCCCTCGCCCCGGGCGGCGGCGGCCTTGATCGCCACCTGGCACTGCTCAAAGGCTTGGCTCAGGCTTTCCCCCAGATCGACTTCATCGTGTAGGGTATCCAGCGCCAGCTGGCTGGCCTCGTCGCCCTTGGCGTAGCCACCCATGCCATCGGCCACTGCCACCAGCCCCAGCTCCAGGTCGATCAGGTGGGAGTCTTCATTATAATCGCGCTGGCCCCGGTGGCTGGCGGCATAGGCGCTTAACTGGCTAACTTTCAAGGTAATCCCACTGGCTGCACAAAGTTCGGTGATTATTAAACCCCCGTTTAGGGATAATAACCATTACCCGGTATTACAGTGACGATTAAATTTACACCAACTTTAGTCGTTATATTTGGTGTAGCTGGCACCTTTTACAGAATTTGGCTTTCTATTGAGCCGGGCTT
>JAOXRV010000130.1 GCA_025800435.1 Cellvibrionaceae bacterium
AAATAACGATGAAATTTTCCACAATGTCTTTAGCTTATCGGATACCAAATTCTTTGATCTTGGCTCCTACCCCAAGGGTGAGTCGCGCTCGGTAACCTTTGATAAGGCTGGGGTGGTTGAGGTGGAGTGTGCTATTCACCCCGATATGAAGATGACGGTCAATGTTAAGTAGATTGCTGCTACTGGCGCTGGCCGTGGGCGCAAATATGGCCCAGGCGGCCAGCTCTAAGGCTGCGGGTAAGCTGCTGTTTGGCAGCTATTGCGATCTTTGTCACGGTGTTGCTGGCCGGGGCGATGGGCGTATGGTTAAGCTGTTGCAAACCCAGCCGGCCAATTTAACCTTGAGCAAGCTCAGCGATGCTGAACTGGCTAAAATAATCAGTGGCGGTGGCCAGGCGGTGGGGCGTTCGCCACAGATGCCAGCCTGGGGCGGACAATTAAATAAGCAACAGTTACAGTCGCTTATCTTGTATATAAACAGTCTTCGCCAGAGGCCTTAAAACTTGCCGCGTTTTAAGCGCACCTCAATGCACAGGCCGCCATTGGCGTGGTTGTAGGCGCGAATCTGGCCGTCGTGCAGCTCTACCGTGCGTTTAGAGATGGCCAGGCCCAAGCCATAGCCGCCACTGCTGCGGGTGCGCGCCTCATCGGTGCGAAAGAAGGGCTTAAAAATATCATCCAAATTGCCCGAGGGCACACCGCTGCCCTGATCGCGCACGGTAATTTTAAAATACTTGTTGTGGCTGTCATCCAGCTCAATGGTGACGGTGGTGGCCTTGGGGGTATAGTGCATGGCATTGCGCACTATGTTTTCAAACACGCCGATCAAACTGTTGCCGTGGGTGGCCACCAGCGCGTCTTGAATGGGGGTTTCCAAAGCCAGGGTGACGCCTTTGCAGGCGGCGGTTTCACGGTATTCATCGACCAGGGTTTCGAGCAGAATTTTTAAATCAATGGTGTCGCACAGCTCCCAGGCGGCGGTGTCGGTCATCGGCATGGAGAGAATATCCGAAATGATCTGGCCCAGGTAATCTGCCGACTCTTTAATTTTTGCCATCTCTTTGGCGGCGTCGCCCTGGCAGCGCTGCTGGGCAATCGCCAGGGCAAACTGTAGCCGCGCCAGTGGCGAGCGCAACTCGTGGGAGACATCTTTGATCAGCCGTTGCTGCTCTTGCATAGACTTATCCAGGCGCGCAGTCATGTGGTCAAACTCGATGCCGAGCTCGGCGATTTCATCGCGCTTGGGGTTTTTGCAGCTGGAAAATTCCTGGGCGATGCGCACCGACAGATCACCGGCGGCAATGCGGCGGGTGGCATCGCGCATAATATCGATGCCGCGGCTCATGCGTTTGGCCAAAATAAAGCAGGCGGTGCCGGAGATTAAAATAGAGATTAATAGCGGCAGCCAGATATTGTAAAAATACAACTGCCACCACAGGCCGGTATCGTCCGGAGTGTCGTAGGTAATAATTTTTACCCAGACCCCATCGGGCAGTAATACCTGGCGGCCTACATAAGAACTGCCATCTTTGCTGTACTGGGCGAAGGGCTGCTCGGGGCTGAGACTGGACAATAGGCTTTCGGTACCTGCGGGGAGGGGGCGGTGTAAAAGGTCCTGGCCGTATTGATCGACTATAAACACCAGTTTGGTGGCATTCTCGTGCATGGCCTGCATGCCCTCGCGAATATCGTCGAGGCTGTAATTTACGGCCTCGCGCACCACTTCGCGCAACAGTCTGGCGGCGGCGCTGGTCTGGCTCATTTCGGATTGGGATGACAGGTGTTTATCTGGGCGCAAGTCCAGCCAGTGAGTGGTCAGGCCCATGCCCACAATCATCAAAATATTGATGAACCAAAAGCCGATAAACAGTTTAACGTATACCCGAGTCATGGGCTTACTGGGCTTTGTTGCTTACGGTCAGCATATAGCCGGCGCCGCGAATATTGATAATCAGTTCTTTACTGGCGCCTTTTGCGGCCAGTTTTTTACGCAGATTGCTGACGTGCACATCGATACTGCGATCGTAAGGGGTGAGCTTGCGCCCCAGGGCTTGTTCGGTCAAAGATTCTTTGCTGATCACCTGGCCGGCGGAGCGCATTAACAACTCCAGTACAGTAAATTCTGCCCCGGTCAAGGTCAGGGCTTTATCGTTGTAGTTGGCGCTGTGGGCGGATACCTGCAGCTGTAATTGGTCGACATTGATGATGTCCGCCGGCAACTCGGGCTCGGTCTGGTCGACCCGGCGCAAAATAGCGCGGATACGGGCCACCAGCTCGCGTGGGTTACAGGGCTTGGGCAGATAGTCGTCGGCGCCCATTTCCAGGCCGACGATGCGGTCTACGTCTTCGCCTTTGGCGGTCAGCATCAGGACCGGGGTCTGGCAGTAGTCGCGCAGCTTACGCAACACTTCAAAGCCGGTGTAAATGGGCAGCATCACATCCAGTACAATCAGGTCGTAATTGTCTTTGCTGGTGGCATCCAGAGCGGCCTGGCCATCGTGCACCATGGTGGTTTCAAAGCCCTCGGTGGCCAGGAACTCGCCCAGCAGGGAGCACAGTTCCTGATCGTCGTCGACAAGTAACAGTTTTGCCATTAATGGTACCAATGTACTGAATTAAACACTGCGCTAGTTTGCCCTAGCTTTTGTAGGGAGTCAGTGCCTATTACTCTTCTTAACAATGGCTTGGGCTTCTTGATAAACCGTGCCCAGCCCAGGGTGCGCGCCGGTTTGCACCGGGACTCGGA
>JAOXRV010000138.1 GCA_025800435.1 Cellvibrionaceae bacterium
CCGTTAATTTGGCATCTTTAAAGCCGATCTCTTGCAGCAACGTAGCAATCGCCAGTGGCGTGCTCTGCTGATCGATTAACAATAAAACTTGTTGATTGGGACGTAGCTGGCTGCGCAGTGAGTTTAGCGGCCTGCCATGTACGCTGATTGTCTGCACCGCATCCATCGCGACTCCCAGCCGATGGCACGCCGCCTGCAAGCTGGAGATATTGGGATGAAACACCAGATTAATACTCGCTTCGCGCATGGCGAATTGGCTCAACCAGCGGCCAATACCAAACCACAGAGGATCTCCTGAGGCCAGCACCGCGATCTTTTCCGTGCCCTGCTCTAATTGGCTTTTTAGCTGGGCCGAAAAGTGCTCAAGGCTGTCAAAAAGGGTTTGCGGCGTACTACCAACATAGCCCGATACCAGCTCTAGCTGACGTGGCGAGCCGATAATCATATCGCTGCCCGCCAGAGCAGTGATGGCGTTGTTGGTGAGTTGGGCGGGTTGCTCAACCCCTAAGCCGATGACATCAATCTGCATCTTAATAAAGCTCCCCACGAATACAGCGCAGTAAGGCGTTGCAACTGGCCGCTGTCACAGCGCTCCCCCCGATACGGCCCAGTAGCGTAATGCAAGGTACTTCAAGGGCTTGGTGTTGCTCCCACAGCAGTTGTTTTGATTCGGCGGCTCCGACAAAGCCCACCGGCATGCCGATA
>JAOXRV010000141.1 GCA_025800435.1 Cellvibrionaceae bacterium
CACAGTTTTGGGGCTTCGACGCCGAGTTTTGTGTCGGGTATAAGTTCTGGGGGACGCATAAACCCGTCCCTGGGGCTCTCGTCCGCCATCCTTGGCTCCCAAGCCCCCAGAACTTATACCCGACACAAAACTCTACACCGAATAGAGGCAGAAGCTTGTGCGGGCACTAGAGAATAAGAGAAGCCAGCCATGAAACTCTACAGCTATTTTCGCTCCTCCGCCGCCTACCGCTTGCGTATTGCACTCAATTTAAAAGCCATCGAGCACCAGATTCAGCCGGTTAACTTACTCAAGGGCGAGCATAAGTCAGATGAGTATCTGGCCCTTAACCCTCAGGGTTTGGTGCCCGCACTTGAGCTGGATGATGGCCGGGTGATTAATCAATCCACCGCCATGCTGGAGTTTTTAGAAAGCCAGTACAGCCAGCACCCGCTGCTGCCTGCCGACAGTTTTGAGGCGGCCCAGGTGCGCGCCTGGGTCAATATTATTGCCTGTGATATTCACCCGATTGATAATCTTCGGGTATTAAAATATTTAACCGGTACCCTCGGCGCCAGCGAAGATCAAAAGACCGCCTGGTACCAACACTGGATTACCGAGGGCTTTAAAGCCTTAGAGCCCCAGTTACAAGGCCCCTTCTGTTTTGGCGACGCCCCCACCCTGGCCGATGTCTATCTGGTGCCCCAGGTTTATAACGCCCTACGTTTTGAAACCGATATGAGCCAGTTCCCTAAAATTATGGCCATCTATCAACACTGTAATCAGCAGGCCGCCTTTAGCGATGCCAAGCCCGAAAGCCAAGCGGATGCACCGGGGCGATAAAGCTTTCAGAGGTGCGCTCGCGCCACAAAAAAAGGGTATTGGACTGCGGCCAATACCCTTTGCCAGAATGGCTGTTATCGCTTTTTAAGGCGCCAACACAGTGTCGACAATAATAAAGTTCTGGGCGGCGGTGTTCCAGCGAAGGGTGCTGCGGTCGCCGCTGCTGGGAAAGTTATCCAGTACAAACTCGCTCTCGACATCGCTCATAAAAGCTGATTTGGTTGGGGCCACAATCACTTCAAAATCGCGCTTTAGTTCGCCGTCAATATAAAGGCGGAAGCGGTGGGGGCCCGGCTCAAAGAGATTCCAGTTAATCACGCCGCCGTATCCATTGTGGATATTGCGGCCAGTTTTGGTGCCGCTGCGGCTGCAGGCGCCGTCTGTATCGGGGCGGATTGAGCCGTAGGGTATGCGCATACGGTCGTGGTTATCGACCTGAAACTCCACCAGGGCATCGCTGTTGTAAGACTGGCAAGCCCAGCCGCGCACCACACTCACGCCGCTGACCACTTCGCCAGCGGCCGGTGATTCCTGGCTAATACGCTCTTGGTACATCAGGCCCTTGTAAAAAATCTTAAAATCAAATTCGCCACTGGCCTCGATATCATCGCCCATAAACACATCGATATCGTAATCGCCCTCGGGCAGGCGTGGCAGTTCTACCTTGACAGTCTTGGTGAAGGCATTAATCAAGTTTTTGTTGCTGCAAAAGCTGCCCTCGGGCGGCTGCAAACGGATATCGATCTCGCCGGGCAACAAGCCCAACTCAGCTTCGTAGCGCGAACATCCGCCGCGCTCATCAACCACTAGGTGAATTTCAAATGGCTTATTGTGGTACACAATAGCCGGCGCGGTAGCCATATAAATCTCAGCGGCCTGAACAACGCCAACTGCCGAAAACAAGCCGAGTACTGCAAGTAGTTTAGAAAAACGCATGATAGGTTCCTTTGCCGTTGGTCGGGCTGAAACACTGCGGTTCCAGCCTCTGTAAATGTTGGAACCATTATTGTTTCGAACCCGGCATTGAACCATTACAAACGATAACCACTACCTGGGGTAGCACGCTGTGCCCGCGCTTATAGACACCCCAGCTCATAACGTCTCTGTAAGCGTACTATCCAGCTGGGGCTAGGTTCCCAGCTGGTTCAGCACCAGTGCCACCACGACCACTTGGGGTACGGTTAACAGCGGCAGGAACAAGGCAATTTTCCAGCTTTTCATGGTGTCTTTAATCACCATTACCTCGGTGTAGTCGGTGGCCACCCCGGTCATTAAAAATGCAAAGCTATTACCCGGGGCATTGGCCCGGGTCATTAGGTCAGCGGCAATTGGGGTCGAACCCTCTGAACATACCTCGATGATGGTTGCCGCAATCAGGGTAGCGCCCAAGCCCAATAGGGTCGGGCCAAAATAGGTCTGAAAGTCCTCCAGCGCCACAAAGCCGCGTATCGCGGCGGCCAGCAGCACCCCAAATAACAGCCAGCGCACCACCATTTTTGAACCGCTGATGGCCTCATCGTAAACACTGCGCCACCAGGCCCCATTGACCTCGGTGGCGGCCCAGCGGCGCTTGGCCTCGGGCCAAAATTCAAAGCCCTCATCCAGCTCGGCCAGGTTTGGGTTCTCTGGCAACTTGCCCGCCGCACTTAAGCGGTCAAACAAGTACCCAGTGCTTAGGGCCAGCAGCATGGATAAGACAATAAAAGCCAGGGTCCACTGCCAGCCAACCAGGGCGATCAAAATCAATGTCAGCGACAGCGAGTTCCAGGGGCTGGCCACCAAAAATGCCATCACCTGGCCCAGGCTCGCGCCCTTGCGATAGAGCTGCATGCCCACCATTAAAATACCGTGGCTGCACAAATCCATTAGCACCCCGGCCATGGTCGCCCGCCACAGCCCCCTAAAGCTGCCGCCGCGCCCCAAAATAGAAGTGACGAAGGCCTGGGGAATTTTGGCTAAAAAGCCCACAAATAAGGCCGCCAATACCACGCTAAACCACATGGTGTTGACCAACTCGTGCACCGTATGCGCCATGGTGACCAGGGCTGGTAGCAGCTCCCAGTGAACATCAATGGGCAGGCCAACGTTCACCAACTGGTCGCTAAAATTCAAACCATACAAGAACAGCACCAGAATAAAACACACCCGCAAAAACCAATCGGGCTTGCTGCTATCGCTATCACAACAGCTAGTCGTAGCTGAGGGGCTGGGCTGGCTGGCGCAACAACCGCTGCTCAGCGGTTCGGTTTTAGTGCCGCAACAGCTGCTTGGAGGCGCTTCTGTTTTAGTGGCACAACAACTGCCGCTGCTCGCCTCGGCCTTGGAAGAACAACCGCTAGATTCGGCCACTTTTTTTGGCTGTTTAGACTGGTCGCAGCAGCTGCTCATGATGGCGCCCCCTTGTTATCAACTTCATCGTTATCAACTTCATCTAGAGCCGATAACTCGTCGATAATGGCACACTGGGGGCCCTCATCGCCGGCACAG
>JAOXRV010000146.1 GCA_025800435.1 Cellvibrionaceae bacterium
CCCGAGGGGCGTTGGTGGCCTCGCCCGCATCGGAGGTAATGCCCCGAATCACGTAACCGTTATTGTTTACACTTTGTTGCTGCACGGTTAAACCGGGCGTCAAATCGGCAATTTCATCGTAGCGGCTGATATCGAGATCGCTTAAAAACTGGCCGCTTAGGGCAGTTACCGTCACCGGCACATCGCGGATAGATTGCTCGCGCTTTTGTGCGGTTACCACCACCTCTTCCATCATTACGGAATCAACCGTAGGGGTTTGGGCGTGGGCCGAGTGGATACTGGCAGCCAAAAAGCTGAGGGGAAACAAAATTCGGGTAGCTACAGCGTTCATTGTAGGGCCTTAATACACCAATGAATAAAAAACAACCACGCAGGCGCCTGCAAAAGCGGCGTTAAGATATAGAGTACCCTAGGTGGCAGTGCGAAAAGAAAATTTTTAGCACCTATAGGTTACATAAATATGACAAACTGATGCACCAGCACAATGGCAAAGCCACTTGATTATTTTTAACAAACTATCGATCTATCGCCGCTATTCAAATCAGTACTTAAAACCGCTGACCAGCTTTTCGAGATCCTGGGCCATGGCGGCCTGCTGCTGAAACTTGCTGGACATATTCTCAGAGCTGTTTGAAATCTGAGAGGAACTGGAATCAATCGCCGAGACACTGCGGCTTACATCATTAATAACCGCCACCTGCTGGTCTGCGGCGCTGGCAATTTGAGTCGACATACTACCGATCTGGCCAATTGCATCATTGATTTGATTGAGTGCATCCTGCATCTCTTCGGTATTGGCAAGTGTCTTTTCCATGCCGCCGGTACTACTACTCATCATCGAGTCGGCCTCGGCCACCTCCAACAAAAGCTGCTGAATAATGGTATCAATCTCAATGGTGGATTCCTGGGTACGCTGAGCCAAGGTTCGAACCTCTTCGGCCACCACCGAAAAACCCCGACCGTGATCCCCCGCCCTGGCCGCCTCAATTGCGGCGTTCAAAGCAAGCAGATTAGTTTGCTCTGAGATTTCATTAATGACTTTAATAACTTTGGAAATATTATCACTGCTAACATTAAGGCGCCGAATCAAGCTATTTAGCTTGCCGACATTATTCGATAAACCGCGAATGGTTTCGCTAGAGGTAGACATAATATCGCGCCCTCTTTCGGCCAGGTCATTGGCCGCAGTGGCAGACTCCGCCGCGTGGGTGGTGGCATCGGCTACCCCCTGTACAGCGGTAGACATCTGCTCAAAGGCCGAGGCCAACATCGCCGTTTCCTGCTGTTGATTGTTTAAGTTTTTGGTGTTCTGCTCCAGGCTTGTAAGTGAAGTCTGGGCATCTGCGGCCAGTACCCCAGTGGCGGCTTTAATTTTGCCAATGGTATCGGCAAAGGTTTGCAGGGTTTTATTGA
>JAOXRV010000148.1 GCA_025800435.1 Cellvibrionaceae bacterium
ACTGCCGGTGCGTATCTGCATATTGCGGCCACACTGACTGCATTCAATATCGGTTTCGGTGGGCTCATTGCTACGCATTCCACCGTCACTGGCCTGGGCTTGTTTTAGCTTCAGGGTGAAATCCGCATAAAATTCATCGAGCAGTTTATGCCACTGTAAATTGCCCTCGGCCACTTTATCGAGCGACTCTTCCAAGCTCGCGGTAAAGCCGTAATCCATCAATTCAGTAAAGCTTTCGGTGAGACGCTCAGTGACGATATCACCCATTTTTTCCGCGAAAAATCGCCTCGACTCGGTGTGTACATAACCCCGATCTTGAATCGTGGAAATAATGGAAGCATAAGTAGAGGGTCGGCCAATACCGCGTTTTTCAAGCTCTTTTACAAGACTTGCCTCGGTAAAACGGGCCGGTGGCTTGGTAAAATGTTGCTTCGGATCAAGCTGCTGTAGGCTTAAGCTATCGCCCACTTTTAATTCGGGCAATACCACATCTTCGTCTTTCTTAGCTTGCGGGGGCTGCACTTTCATAAAGCCGTCAAAGCGAATTACCCGGCCCCGTGTGCGCAGCTCATAATCGCCCGCCTCGACACTGATGGCGGTGCTGGTAAATTCCGCGGCGGGCATTTGGCAAGCCACAAACTGGCGCCAAATCAAGGTGTATAAACGCTCGGCGTCACGCTCCATGCCCTTTAACTGGGTCGGCAAAACCACCACGTTAGAGGGGCGAATAGCCTCGTGCGCCTCTTGCGCACCTTCTTTACTGCTGTATGACTTAGGCTGATCGGGTAAGTATTTTTTGCCGTACTCTTGCAGAATATAATCTCGACAGCTGGCTACCGCTTCCGCACTTAAATTAGTGGAGTCGGTACGCATATAAGTGATGTAACCAGCCTCGTATAAACGCTGGGCCA
>JAOXRV010000160.1 GCA_025800435.1 Cellvibrionaceae bacterium
GGCAGTGAGCCCAGCAAAGCCTTTGCCGGGCAGGCAGTAACCCTGACCTTGGAAGATGAAATTGATATCTCCCGGGGCGATACCCTGGTGGCTGCGGATGTTAAGGCTGAATCGGTATTGTCGAATGGTTTGCAGGCGCACTTGGTATGGATGGCGGAAGACGCGATGGTGCCGGGGCGCGAATATTTATTTAAGTTCGCCTCTCAGCTTAGCAGCGGCAGCGTTAGCGCGATTGAGCACCGGGTAGATGTTAACACCCAGGAACACACCCAGGCCGAGCAATTAGAGCTTAACGATATTGCTTTGGTGGATGTAGCCCTGGAGCAGTCGGTATTGGCCGATCCCTACGGCGAAAACCGTGCGACGGGGGCCTTTATTGTGATCGACCGCCTAAGTAATATTACCGTGGGTGCGGGCATGGTGACAGCTTTGTCTGAGACTGCCCAGAGCGATGCCACCCAGAGCGATACTGCCCAATTCTCTGAATTTGAGTTAGAGCTTAATGCCTTGGTGCGCAAGCACTTCCCCCACTGGCAGGCAATTGATCTGCGTCGGCTTAAAAAATAAATCCAGAGGTGCCCTAGGGCACCCTAGTTGGTTTTCTGGCGGGCTCATTCAATGGCCTGTTATAAGAAAACTAATTGCCGAGGTAACATGCCTGCCTTCGCCATGTTTTATCATTTGGTCTAAACCCAACTGCCGTGTACGCTCAACAATTTGACGGTTTATCGCAGGGCTAAATATGCCGGATAAACTGTCTTTGCTTGCAATTATTGCCTGGATGGGGCAAGTTAAAAAAGCCGATAAACAAATAAGAAAATAGCCGGGACTGAGATAAGCTTTAATAACCGCGCCGCTAAAAAAGCATCGGCCTAAAATGGAGGTTTGGGTGAGCAACGTGTTATTTGCCAAAATATTACCGGCAGTAAGGTCACGATTGCGCATGGTGTTTATGCGCCTATGGTTGCGCTTATGTAGGCGCCTATGGCTGCGTCTATGGCTGTTGTTACTATTGCCGCTATCAATCGCGACAGCCGAGGCTGAGCAATCTCTATACGACTTGGGGCGCCCTTTGTTTAAGGGGGTTAACTATACCGGTAAGGAAGACTTTAAACCGGTCTCAATCGCCGAAGATGATCATGGCTTTATTTGGGTTGGTACCTTGGAGGGCCTGTTTCGTACCGATGGCTACCAGTGGCAGTACTTTAAGCACGACCCGGATGATCACAACAGCTTAGCCCATCACGTTGTCTTGGCCATACAGGCCGATGGCAAGGGCGGCTTGTGGCTATCAACCCCCGCAGCCCTGAGCCGCCTCGATATCAATACTATGCAGTTTCGCCACTATCGGCCCAATGAAAAGGGCGGTATTTTGAGTCCGGTGGGGCTATCGATACGGCCAGACGGCAAAGGTGGAATGTGGTTTCCCAATAAAGGCGGGGTGGGGTATTTAGCCAATGCTGCCACTGAGTTTACCAATTATCGTATCAAACAAGGCGATCAGTCTCTCGGCGTCAATGATGTGGCCATTCACAGCAATGGCAGTGTTTACGCCGGCACCCCGGTAGGCCTGTATCAGAAACAGCCGCAACAAGCAGGCTTTAGCCCTTTATTTGATAACCCGCCAGCGGCTTGGGGGCCCAATAATCGCAACTGTACGGGGCTTTACGTGGCCGCCAATGGCGATGTTTGGGGGGTGGGCAGTGGTACCGGCGTCTACCGCTTTAACCCCGAGCAAGGGGTATTGCCTATGCCAGCAGAAGTATTGGCACACCCCTTGTTAAACCGTGCGGTATTGACCCATATATTTTCCCCAAAAACCGACGAAATCTGGGCCTTAAGCCGGCACGATGGTGTGTTTGTGTTCGACGCACAAACGGCCCAGTTAAAGCGCCATATACGCCATCAAACTGGTGAGCTTCGAGGGCTCGGTGCCAAGTATCTTGGCGATTACTTGCTTGATAAGGCCGGTTTGCTGTGGTTGGCTCAGCAGGATTTTCCGTTCGGCTTGGCGCTGTATAACCCCGATGGGGAGTATTTACGAATGCTGCCATCGGTTCCACATCACCCGTCCGCCTTGAGTTTGGCCGAAGTAAAATATTTTTATGAAACCGAGAACAATTATCTGATTATGGGCAGGGGCATTGAAGCCCTGGCCAAGGCTAGCGGCCAGCGCTCGCCACTACCTCAGGTGTTGGATCAAATTAATCGTGATTTAGCGGGTGCCGATTTAATTTGGCACGGCCAGTCTCTGCCAGATAACAAACTGTTTATATACACCCGTGGGGGTAAAAACTATACGATTGATCTTGGCGCCAACAAATACCAATCTTTTCAGGTGCCCGCTAGCTGTGGTTATTATACCGATGCCTTGGTGCTGCAAGATAAACGGGTTGCTATCCCCTGTGCTATCAGCAGTCGCTTGATGCTGACGCCCAGTGATCGCTGGCAACCGCTTGAGTTTAGCTATGAGCAGCCTGGTAAGAGCGCTGTTCGAGCCTATGGCATGGTGGAGTTAGCCAGTGGGGATTTACTGGTGGGAACAAACGCTGGCTTGTATCGCTTGAGCCATGCCGCCATCAGCGCTGGTGTGGGCAGCTTGCAGCGTATAGCCGAGGCAGCGGTGCTGAAAATGGCCAAGTCTGTCAGTGGTGATCGGGTTTTTGTCAGTACCTCACAGGGTATTTACCAGCTGCGGCAGCGAGACAATTTTAAGGTACTCGAACAGCTCACCGACAATACGCGCTGGTCATTTAAGATGGTCGACGATGGTCGGGGGCGGCTGTGGGGCGATACCGGCTTTGTCGATCTGGCCACAGCCGAGTTGACTGAATTGGCGGAAAAAGATGGCTATGCCATTGCCGATCAAGGCGTTTATTTTGCCGACCGCGATTCCGCCGGCAATCTGGTTTTCACCGGCAGCGGGGCGGTGTTTGTGCTAGACAGCCGGCAGTATAAAAACTGGGCTTACCAGCCGCCACTGGCGCTTTCCAGTTTGCGTATTGACGATAGGCCTTATGGCCTTAGCCCCAATGGCAGTATCGATGTGCCGGCCAGGAGCAGCCACATTGCATTACAGGTAAGCGCGCTGGACTACACCGCACCGCTGTATAACCGCTATCGCTACCGCCTCGGTTTGGGCAGATTCCATGAGCTGGATGCGCAGGAGCGTATTGTAAACTTGGCCGGCTTGGCTCCGGGTAACTACCAATTGCAAGTGCAAGGCAGTAATCGGCGTGGGGAGTGGAGCCAAAAGACCTTGGATCTCGACATTAAAATTGCTGCCGCCTGGTATCAAACCCTGTGGTTTAAGCTGCTGTTGGCGGTGCTGGCTGCGCTACTGGTGTGGCTAATTGTGAAGTGGCGCCTGCGTGCGCTGGAGGCCAAACGCCGTTATTTACAACAGGTAGTGGATGAGCAAACAGAGACCTTGAGTATCAGGAACGCTGAATTAAGTGATACCTTGGATGAGCTTAAAGAAACCCAGACCTTTTTGGTCGAGCGTGAAAAAATGGCATCACTGGGTGACATGGTACGCGGCTTGGCCCATGAGATGAATACACCGATAGGGATCGGTATCACGGCGGCTTCCAATGCGGCGGAGCGAACCGCTCAGATTGAACAGGATTTTGAGCGGGGCAGCTTGTCTCCCGATGGTTTGCAAAGTTTTTTTGCCGCCGCCAAGCAGTCGATCAAGGTGGCCCTGCAAAACTTGACCCGTGTATCTGAGTTGGTGGAAGGGTTTAAATCCATTTCCGTAGACCTGGGTGATCAAGAAACCCGCTTATTTAATTTACGCGAGCAAATAGAGCGGGTGACCAGTCTTGAGTCAGAATTTTCGAGTGGCAAATACCGCCTAGAGCTGGATTGCGCCCCCAATTTGGTTATCCGCCAGTACCCTGCTGACATCACCCAGCTATTTGCCAACTTAATTAGTAATGCCTTGGTACACGGCCTGGGCGCGGCCGATGGTGGGCTTGTTACAATTAAGGTTAAACCTGGCGATCAGAGCTTGCATATCGAGGTACAAGACGATGGCGTGGGTATTGACGAGGAAACCGCCAAGCATATATTTGACCCCTTCTACACCACGCGTCGTGGAGCGGGT
>JAOXRV010000161.1 GCA_025800435.1 Cellvibrionaceae bacterium
GATAGTGTGCCGGTTCGAGTCCGGCCTCTGGTACCATAAAATCTTGTTTTGTTAACAAGTTAAAAAGCCGATCATTTTTGTGATCGGTTTTTTTGTGCCTGTTGGAAATTGACTCGAAGCACTCCAGTATTGGCCCATGGATTCGCGAGCCCCTTTTGTTAGGCCGTATTTTCGCACAACGTCAGTTACAAACCGCCTGCGCTAGTCTTCATAGCTCTACTGGTCGGTCCCAGCCTGCCCGCATCTGTCGAAATGGTTCGCCCATCGACTTTGCTATTTACTGCCTTAGCAACTACATAAGGCGCTGGCAATGTTGCTCACTCTCAACGTGCGCCGAGCACGCCTTCGCGCGAGCGCCTTGCTAGGCCATGGGTTTATAAAAGGCACCTCAAGACCTGAGCGTCACCGAGTTATTCACAGGTGCCCGCGCCCGAATACTGATTTTATGCAGCTCTTCCACCACCAATAAACTGCTGGCTATCAGCAGCAGGCGGCCCCACTCGGCCAGGCTGATGGGGCTG
>JAOXRV010000164.1 GCA_025800435.1 Cellvibrionaceae bacterium
GTATGACACCCGCATCGCCAAATAGGTATTTGAAAACAGCTTTACAGCTTCAGCTTCCGTAGACTCAGTTAAAAGAACTGGCACATCTGGCTTGCTCGCACCACACTGCAACAACGAGGCAAAATTCTCCGCTCGCTCTGATTTTTCACCAACAATTATTCGAGATGGATTTAGATTGTCATAAAGCGCCTTACCTTCTCTCAGAAACTCTGGCGAAAACATAATGTTATTACAACAAAGCTTCTGCTTAATCCGCTTTGTGAAGCCAACTGGCACAGTAGACTTAATAACCATCACAGCCGTTTCATTGGCTGCCATCACATCAGCAATAACCGACTCTACTGACGAAGTGTCAAAGTTATTTGTGTCTGGATCGTAGTCGGTAGGCGTTGCAATAACAACGTAGCTCGCATCTTTATAGGCAATCTCTTTGTTTGTTGTTGCTGTAAAATCCAGATCGTCTCTAGCTAGAAACTCTTCAACTTCTTTATCGACTATTGGTGAGATGCGGTCGTTTATTCGATCAACTCGTTCTTGATCGATATCTAGTGCTACCACAGTATTGTGTTGCGCCAGCAAAAGCGCATTTGAAAGGCCCACATAGCCTGTACCAACAACCGCTATTTTCACTTTACCCTATTCCTATTTTCCAACCAGCACAGATACCTTATCTGCACTTATATTTTTATTTACCTGGCTTTGGGGCTCAGGCGTTCGCTATTTTGGGTGTTGGCTTTTGCCAATATGGGTATTGGCGTTTTTACGAATTGTATATTTTTAATGCTTTTTGTCTGCATTAACTAAACAACGGCGTAAATTATGGTTGCCAAACAACATCCAGTTATTCCATCTTTAACCATTAAAACTTGGCGAAGGGGCCGTGGATTGGCCCCTGGCGAGTTTTATTAATAAATATCTTTTGCGAAGAGCGTAAACGGGGTTTTAATTAAGATCTTTAGGTCTAACCATAAAGACCAGTTGTTAATGTACGCTAGGTCGTACTCTACCCGCTCTTGCATTTTATCAATTGTTTCTGTTTCACCCCGGCAGCCGCTGATTTGGGCCAGGCCGGTTATGCCGGGCTTAATACGGTGGCGGGCCAGGTATGAGTTAATTTTTTGGCTGTAAAAGTGGTTGTGGCTTACGGCGTGGGGCCGTGGGCCTACCAGGCTCATTCTGCCTTGTAGCACGTTTATAAATTGGGGCAGCTCATCTAGCGATGTTCTGCGTATAAACTTGCCAATTGGGGTTATGCGGTCGTCGTCTTTGGTGGCTTGTTTTACTTCGCCATCGCTTTCATCGTGCAGGCGCATGCTGCGGAACTTCCACACTTCTATTATGCTGCCATCCCAACCATGGCGCTGCTGCTTAAATATGACCGGGCCTTTTGAGCTAAGCTTTACCAGGCCGGCTATTATTAGCATTACTGGGGCCAGGGTTAGCAGCGCCAGGGCGGCCAGGGTTCGATCCATTACATCTTTTACCACGGTGCTTAGGCGCGATGAGGTTAGCGGGCTTTCGTTTAGGGAGATAATGGGCACGCCCGATACTTCGCGCACGGAATGGTTAACCAGATTTAGGGCGTAGATATCTGGTGCCCAGATAACATCTACATTGTGGTCCATTAGCTCTACGTTTAGCTTGCTGACTTGTTGTGACAGCAGCATGGGCAGGGCGATGTATACCCGTTTTATGCCGGTGCTTTTTACCAGCTTAACTAGGGTTTCGGTATCGTTTACCAGGGTGTAGGTGTCTAGGGTTTGGCCGCTTTGGGCTTGGTTTTGGTCTTGGTTTTGTTTATTCGCTTCATTGTCTTTATTAGCGGCATTAGCAACAAGCTGCAGCTGTTGCTGGCTTTCGCTTTGCTGCGCGCCGGCGGGGTATTCGCAGGCGGCTTCGTATTCGTTAAAGGGGGCGCGGCGCAGGTATTTGGCGCTAAGCTTGCCAATAATGGGCACGTGGCGGGGCTTTTTGTTCTCTGGCAGTTTTACGGTAATGCTGCGGCCTAGGCCTTGGGCCAGGTTTAAGGTGTGGCCCAGGGCCAACTTTTGTGGCTTGGCGGCCTTGGCCAGAGTGGGCTTTTTAACCACTTGCACTGGGGGCTCTGGTTCGCCTTCTACTTTTATAGTGGCCACTACATTATCGCGCACCCACTGGTTGTTATTCAGGCTGCTGACCAAACGTTGGGCGATGGGGCCGGTGCCAATTACCATGGTGGGTATTGAGTGGGCGCGGCTGGCCCGGTAGATACGGGTGGCATAGCTAAAACAAAAATAGGCGGCAATTTGGCCGGCCCAGGCAATGCCTACCCACAGCAATAATACCTGGCGCGAGTAAGAGCCGCTGCTTTTTGTAACAAAGCCCAGTACCGCCAGGGCCGCCAGCACCATAAGCCAGGCCCAGCTAATGCGCAATACGCTGCGAAAATGTGAGGTAGAGCGGCTGTAAATGCCTTGGCTGGTGTAGATAAACGCAACACAAAACGCCGAGATTACCGCCAGCAGGCGGTAGTTGGGGGGCACATCGCCGTGCAGCAGGTAAACCAGGCCACACAGGCTGGCGACCACCCAGACAATGTCCGCGGCGATTTGTAAAAATGCCACCAGGTTTTGGTTGCTTTTTAGAATGCGCCGGCCGCCGCCCATGGCAGCGCCGCCGCCTAAACCATCACCCGAAAAACCCGAGCCAGCACCCGCCTGGCCTGGCCCATATCCATTTGCAGCGCCACTGTTAGCGCTGCCACCGTGTGCAGCACTGACCATTATGTGCTGCTGCCTGGGCTGCTGCCCCGGCCTGCTTAGGTGCGACTCCATTGTGCTTACCTGCAAAATGTTACGTTGCTTGTTGCCCAATGGCCAGCATTTTACCGGCTGCCAGTGTTGGCGGCCGCACTCGGCTTTAGCGCTTGAATAAAACGCTTGGCTTATGCTGCTGTTTGCCACTGGGCTGTTTAGGCAATCTGGGTTGCCTTTGGCTTAGCTTAGCTGCGCTAAATATCGCGCACCCCGGGTGTTACCTTGGGTGCCAACAGGGCTGGGGCTGCTGTATGGGCGCCGGTTTGTTTACCGTGTTGCTCAGCATTGCCGTCAGCCCGGTCTTTATACTGTCATGCTTGTGTTACTGACTAATTATATTGCCGCCGCCCCATAGCTGCCGGCAAGCGCAATACCTAAAACAGGTATTGTGCCGTATTGGCAGGCATCAGGGTATGGCTAATTATTGTTATAAGGCTAAGGCCGGTGTTGCAGGTTTGCGGTTGGCGGGCTATTGCCCCCAAACTGCCTGCTAGACTTGCACCGGCGTTAAGCTTTTTTGGTAATCCTTGGTGTTGCTTGTTTGCGTTTGCTGCTATTTTTTGCTGCTACTTTTTTAGGCCTGGGGCTGCTTGGCTCCGTTTGCTTGCAATCCGTTTGCATTCCTGGTGGGGTTATAGTGCACCGGCCTTATGTATTTTGTTTATGCGTTTTTTATACGCGCATTAGGTATATATTTACTTTGGGTGGCGTTTGCTTTTTATTAACAGCCGCTTAACTGCCACCCAGCTGAAGCCAGTCTAGGCAATAATTTTGACCGGAGCAACACAGCTAGAGTGAACCAGTTCACATTACCTTACAAGCTTGCAGGTTGACATGACAAAAGGGCGAATGCAACTGCTCTGCTGGCTTTTATTCAATAAGCAATTGTTTTGCTTTTTATTGGGCGGCTTGCTGTTTTTGTTTGCACTTGCCCGCCTGTTTATTGCCGTGAGTTATTTTTATTGCTTGAGTTTATTGCTCTGGCTTATTTCCCAAATTATTTGCCTTGGTTTACTGCCAGCGCCGGCCAAGCTTGCGGCCGGCCTTAGCGATGGCAAGTAGCAATGTTATTACATACCTTATAATTAACTTGAAAATACACCCCTAAGCACAAGGCACCAAATAAGGCTTTGCTTATTTACCGCCTAAAAACCGCCCTGTTATTATGCCAGCGCTTTAGTTTTTGGCGGCAGCGGCCGCCGGGGCGCAAGCCCACAGAAGCGGGATGCCTTCTGATCACGGTTGGTTAATGTGGCGCGGATGCGATGCCACTGCGGTTAACCCCAATAACCTACTTGCCCAGCTAATGCGCAACGCTGCACGCGGCAAGCACCCACAATGACCAGATAAGGCCGGGCCCTTGGCACAACGCTTAAACACCGCACAGCAGGTGCCGTAAGCGCCACTGGGGCCATCGCTGACGGAGTTATACGCCATGAAACTATACCCACTATTAACCCTGGCCCTGGCGGCCACCCTACCCCTGGCTGGCCACAGCCAAAACGAGGTAAGCACAACCTTGGCTGGCGATTTGGCCAATAACCTTAGCTACGAGCAAGCACTGCAAAAACACATTAAGCCCACCAGCATGGGCAGCGCGCAAATTATTAGCGTGTTGCAGCAGGGGGTTGATTATTTATGCTCCGATACTGAAAAAACCAGCGAGCAAGGTTGCCCGGCCGGCGAGAACTTGGTGCGCGCGGTTGATGCCGGCACTTTGATGCCACCCGGCTATGTGGCCGCCACCTTGGCCCTAGAGCTGGGCCTAAGCCCGGCCGCCTTTGCCGAGGCCCCCGCCGCCGGCCCCCGCGGCGGCGCCATTGTGATACGCGCACCGGCCTTTAGCAATAACGCCACCGGCGGTGGCGGTGGCCGCGCTAGCGATAACTAAGCACACCAACTATTGGCCGCTGGCCCCTGCTGATTAAGGCCCCCGGCCATGACCACCCGCCCACACGATAGCCACCAATTTGCAGCCCTAATGGCGCTGCTGGTGTGGCTGCCCCTGCCCCTGGCCAGCAACCGCCCCTGGAGCCAAGCGCTGCTGGTTATCTGGCTGAGTGTGCAGCTTGGCCTATGGCTGTGGGGCTATATACGCGGCCGCTATAGCCCAAGTTATTGCCTGCTTAAAGCTTGGTGGCTGCACGGTTTACTTGGCGCCCACTGCGCCTGGCAGTTGGGCCAATTGCTGTGGCTGCCACGGGTAGATTGGCACAGCCAGGTACACACCTTGTGTTTAAGCTTGGCCCTGTGGACCATGTTTTGTTTAAGCCTGCAGCTGTTAAGCAGCGGCAGGCGTTTGCGTATTGCCGCTGGGGTGCTGGTGGGGTCGGCTTTGTTGCAGGCCTTGTTTGGCAGTTTTATGAGTTTAAGCGGGGCCGAGTATTTATTGTTTGTACCCAAAGACAGTTACCTAGGGGTGGCCACGGGTACATTTGTTAACCGCAATAGCTACGCCGCTTATTTAACCTTGTGCGGCTCGGTGGGTATTGGCTTAATGGTTTCTACCCTGGCGGCTAAGCCTGCGGGCAATTGGCGCGAGCATGGGCGGCGCCTGTTACAAACCCTGTTAAGCCGCAAAATTGTGCTGCGCTTAAGCTTGGTGATGATTGTGGCGGGGCTGGTCATGAGCCATTCGCGCATGGGCAATAGCTCGTTTTTTATTAGCCTGATGGTGTTGGGGCCGCTGGGCCTAATATTGCTGCGCTTTAACAAAAAACTGGGCCAGCGCGGGTCTTGGCGGGGTATGGTGCTATTGCTGGCCAGCTTGGTAATTATTGATATTGCGGTAGTGGGCACTTTTTTTGGGGTAGATAAAGTTGCCCAGCGTTTGCAGGCCACCAGCCAGGCCAGCGAAACCCGCGACGACTTGCTGCGCGAAGCCTATCCGCTATTGCAACAAACTTATATTGAAGGCGCCGGCGGGGGTACTTTTTATACCTTGTTTCCCCAGTACCGGCAGTATGAAACCGGGGCCAGGTTTTACGATTTGGCCCATAACGATTATTTGCAGTTTGTGTTGGAGTTTGGCCTGGCGGGCACCCTGCCGCTGGCGGCGTTGGTGCTGGCGGTTTTTGTGTTGGGGCTGCGCAGCCAGTTAAGCCGGGGCAGCAGTTTGCTGCGCGGTTTGGGCTTTGGGGCCAGCATGGGCTGCATGGCCATGGCCATACA
>JAOXRV010000179.1 GCA_025800435.1 Cellvibrionaceae bacterium
AGCAGTCGGGCCAGGGGCAGACGGTGGATGTGGCCCTATACGAGGCCATGTTTAATTTGCTGGAGGCGGTGGTGCCCGAATACAGTGGCGCCGGCGTGGTGCGGCAGCCATCGGGCACCACCGTAACGGGTATTGTGCCCACCAATACCTATCGCTGTGGCGATGGCAAGTATGTGGTGATTGGCGGCAATGGCGATTCAATCTTTAAGCGTTTGATGGAAGGTATTGGTCACCCGGATTTGGCGGCGGATAAACGCTTGGCCAATAACGCCGGCCGGGTTGAGCACGAAGATGAAATCGACCAGATTATCGGCGGCTGGTGCTCGGCCCGCAGCAGTACCGAGGTGTTGGCGGTGATGGCCCAGCAGCGGGTGCCGGCGGGGCCGATTTACAATGTAGAGGATATGCTGGCGGATGAACATTTTCAGGCCAGGGGTTTATTCGAGCAGGTCGAGATTGACGGCGAGCCACTTAAAATTCCCGCTATCCTGCCCAAGCTTGGCCGTACCCCGGGCAAAACCGAATGGCCCGGGCCCAAGTTGGGCGAGCACAGTGAGGAGGTGTTGACGGGGCTGGGTTTGTCCGCCGCTGAGATTGACGCCTTGCGCCGGGCGGGGGTGAGTTAGCCGGTCGTTTTTTAACAGGCCCTAAATAAAACCACACCCGGTTGGCCTAGTTGGCCAAACCGGGTGAGTGCTCAAAGTCTACTGCATGCTGCGCAGCATCCAGGCGGTTTTCTCGTGAATGACCATGCGGTCAGAAATCAGCGAGGCGCTGGATTCGTCGTCCGCCCCCTGGGCCAGTTGTAGTGCCTCGCGGCAGGTGACGACCACTCGCTCATGGGCCTGGGTTAGCAGCTTAACCATCTCTGCAGCGGCGGGTACGCCGTCCACTTCTGCAATCGAACTGAGTTCGGCAAAGGCCTTATAGGTGCCGGGGGCCACATGACCGAGGGTGCGAATACGCTCGGCGATTTCGTCCACTGCGGTGGCCAGCTCGGTGTAGTGCTCCTCAAACATCAAGTGCAGCTCGCGGAACTGGGGGCCGGTAACATTCCAGTGAAAGTTATGGGTTTGCAGGTACAGGGTGTAGCTATCGGCTAACAAATGGCTTAAACCCTGGGCGATGGCGGCGCGGTCGCTGTCGTTGATACCGATATTGATCGTATTGATGGTGTTCATGTCAGGCGTCTCCTTTGCAGTTTGGCTTACTGTACGCCCAGCCGGGGGGGATTGGAAATCAGTAAATAGAATGATACTTATAGCTAAAATCAATTAAGAGATTCCGGTCTATAGGTGATTTAATTCAGCTTTGTTTAACCTAAACAGCGGCATTTCTTGGCTTTTACCCTAAGCTGTAATGGGGCAAACTAACAAAAAACATATACGAGTATTAAAGGAGACCGCCATGTTGGAACTAACCCGTCCTGAATTACTGCGCAGCCAGTCCTATATCAACGGCCAGTGGGTAGAGGCAGACAGCGGCGCCACGGTGCCGGTGACGAACCCGGCCAATGGTGAACTGGTGGCCACCGTGGCGAGCTTGTCCGAGGTGGAAACCCGCCGCGCTATCGAAAGCGCCGAGCAGGCCATGCAAAGTTGGCAACAAACCAGCTGTAAGCAGCGCGCCAAGGTACTGCGCGATTGGTACAACCTGATTATGGCCAACCAGGAAGACCTGGCCAAGATTCTCACTGCTGAGCAGGGTAAGCCCCTGGCCGAAGCCCGCGGCGAAATTGCCTACGGCGCCTCCTATATTGAATGGTTTGCTGAGGAGGCCAAGCGCATCGACGGTGATGTGATTCCCGCCCCCGCCAACGATAAGCGCATAGTGGTCATTAAGCAGCCGGTGGGGGTAGTGGCCTCGATTACACCCTGGAACTTCCCCAATGCCATGATCACCCGCAAGATCGCCCCGGCCCTGGCTGCTGGTTGTACCGTGGTCGGCAAACCCGCCACCGAAACCCCGCTGTCGGCATTGGCTTTGTGCGTGCTGGCGGAACAGGCCGGGGTGCCCGCTGGGGTCATTAATATGGTGGTGGGCTCTAGTTCCCGCGCCATTGGCGGCGAGCTGACCGCCAACCCCATTGTTAAAAAACTGACCTTTACCGGCTCTACCCCGGTGGGCAAAATTTTAATGGAGCAGTGTGCCGCCACGGTTAAGAAAACCTCGATGGAGCTCGGTGGCAATGCGCCGTTTATTGTGTTTGACGATGCCGATCTGGATGCGGCGGTGGCCGGCGCGGTGGCGTCAAAATATCGCAACGCCGGGCAGACCTGTGTCTGCTCCAACCGCATGTTGGTGCAGGCGGGTATCTACGATGCCTTTGTCGAGAAGCTCGCCGCCGCAGTCAGCGACTTTAGTGTTGGCGATGGCTTTAGCGAGGGCGTCACCATGGGGCCGCTGGTCAACGCCAAGGCGGTAAACGATGTGGATGCGATGGTTCAAGATGCTATTGGCAAAGGCGCCAGTGTGGCCGCCGGCGGCAAGCGCTCAGAACTGGGTGAATGTTATTACGAGCCCACTATCCTTACCCAGGTGAGCGATGATATGCGGGTGTTTAGCGAAGAAATTTTTGGCCCGGTGGCGCCGATCTTTAAGTTCAACACTGAGGCCGAGGCCCTGCAAATGGCCAACGATACCGAATTCGGGCTGGCCGCCTACTTTTATACCCGCGATATTGGCCGGGTATGGCGAGTCGGCGAAGGCTTAGAGTACGGTATTGTCGGCATTAACGAGGGCATTATCTCCAACGAGATGGCCCCCTTTGGCGGTGTAAAAGAATCCGGCTCCGGCCGCGAAGGTTCTAAGTATGGTATGGATGATTATTTAGAGATTAAGTATATGTGTATGGGTGGAATTGATCGCTGAGCCTGGCACCGATGAATCTTAACCAAGTCACCCTGCCGGTTAAGAATATAGCCGAGGCTGTTGGGTTTTATCAGCAGCTCGGTTTTATTCTTATCGTGGACACCCCTCACTACGCCCGCTTTGAATGCCCCCAAGGCGGCGCCACTTTTTCCCTCTCCCTTGAAGATTCCGACTTCAATAACGGCGCGGTTATTTATTTTGAACACGAACAGCTCGAACAGTGGGTTGAGGCTTTAAAAGCTAAAGGCATTCGCTTCGCCCAAGACCCAAAACAAGAGCGTTACCTGTGGAAGGAAGCAGTATTGTTTGACCCCTCTGGCAATAAAATCAAACTGTATTGGGCCGGTGAAAATCGTTTGAATCCGCCTTGGCGGGTTGAAAATAAAACTTAATTTTAATGGTAAGCCCCGCTCAACATCTCAATAAACACACTCAAGGCCTTATTGCTGCTATTACGCCGATAACAAGCGGCCAGCAAGGTTTGGTACTGGTAGGGCTGTACTTGCAGGGCGCGTAAATCTCCAGCGGCCACTAGCTCCTTCACAT
>JAOXRV010000181.1 GCA_025800435.1 Cellvibrionaceae bacterium
TCATCGCATCGTGTTTGCTGCTAAGGCTCAGTTTGCTGGCCTTGGTCAGCTCGTTTGCGCCCAAAGGCACAGATAAAAACAGTGACAGTAAAACAGCCAAGGGGCGAACTGGCAGATATTTAAAAGAGTAAGCAGTTTCCATTGCCTTAACTTATCCATAGCCGTGCCCGCCAGCTGGCGAGCGCTTTTCGAAAAACGGTTAAGACAAAACTGGAGACTTAACCCTAGGGACCCCAGGGTGTGGTAGTCAATGGTGCTTAGTGCCTATTATTGTCGGTAAAGTTTCAGGCCCTTAAAGATACGTTAGCATAAAAATATTGATTGGGAAGAAATTACAAAAAAGCCCGATAAAATTATTATCGGGCTTTTTCAATAACTGCTTATGCAGCGATTTTCTAGTTCTTTTGTTCTAAGCGTGCCAACTGTTGCTGAATCGCAGTTAGCTGCTGTTGCAGCTCTATCATGGTGGGCTCACCACTGGCCTCAGCGGCCTCGGCGCGCTCTCTGGCGTGCTCTTCCTCAAGCACATTGACCACAATTCCAATAATCATATTGAGAAAGGCAAAGGCGGTAAAAAAGATAAAGGTCAGGTAGTAAAACCAGCTGAGTTTATAGACCGCCATGGTTTCATACATAACATCGGTCCAGTCCTCAAAGGTCATTACCCGGAACAAGGTTAACAGGGCAATGGTAATATCGCCCCACAGTTCGGGGTTAATGTCGTGGAATAAGGTACTGCCCACTGCGGCGTAGATATAAAAAATAATAAACATCAGCAGCATCACATAACCGAGCTGGGGCAGCGCTTTGACCAGCGAGTTCAGCAGCATGCGCAGTTCGGGAATGATCGACACCATACGCAGCACCCGGAAGATGCGAATTAAACGGCCCAGCAGCGCCATTTCACCGTCTTCAATGGGGATTAAACTAACCACCACGATCAAGCTATCAAACACATTCCAGGCTTTGGTAAAAAACTTGCGCTTTTGGGGTTCGGCGATAAAGCGAATGGTAATTTCCAACAGAAAAATAACCGTGATCACCCAGTCCAGTACCCCCAACAGCTTAACGGCGGGCGCGGGAATCGGGTAGGTTTTGGCGCCTACCACCAGGGCAGATAGAATAATCACCGCCACCACAAACATCTCAAAGGCGCGGTTGGCCATTAGCCGGGTAAAAAAGTTATCGGGGGTACGGTCGATAGAATTCATGGACAGGTCGACTCAAACAATTTCTAGTTAGACGAGGGTTAATCTAAACACAGCTCGGCGTAGCGCTTAAAATCATCGCCCCGCCACTGATTATTGGGTTTGGCGTCCATAAGTTCGCACCAGTCGCCCGTTGAACCAGATTCCCGCTCAGCGCTTAAGGCGGGGCTCGGGGGCTGCCCATCGGCGGGACCATATATTCCAGCCAAAGCCAAAACCAGCAGGCTCAAGGTAATAGCCAGGGCTGCCACCCATTTATACCAGGGGTGGCCAGTTTTGGGACGATTGCTCACAGCGTTATCCTTCGGCCAGCCACTTTAATAGATCTTCGGCGTAGTAAGTTAAGATCAGATCACAGCCGGCGCGCTTAAAGGCCAGCATGGTTTCTAGCACTACCGCCTTTTCATCGATGACACCGGCATTGGCAGCGGCCTTGATCATGGCATACTCTCCGCTGACATGGTAAACCGCCAGGGGCTGATTGGAGTGCTGGCGAATATTGGCAATCACATCCAGATAAGCCAGGCCGGGTTTTACCATCAAGATATCGGCGCCCTCGCCCTCGTCCTGCATGGATTCGGCCAGGGCTTCACGGCCATTGGCCGGGTCCATTTGATAGGTGTTGCGGCTACCTTTAAAGTTGCTGTCCACCGCATCGCGGAAGGGGCCATAAAAAGCCGAAGCGAACTTAGTTGAGTAACTCATCACCGGGATATGGTGGTAGCCGTCTTCATCCAGGGCCTCGCGGATGGCAGCAATCATGCCATCCATCATGCCCGAAGGGGCGATCATATCCACCCCGGCGCGAGCGGCGGTGACTACCTGAGCCTGCAAATTGGTTAAGGTTTGATCATTATCGACATCGTCTTCGACCACCACCCCACAGTGACCGTGGTCGGTGTATTCGCAAAAACAGTTATCGCTGATAATCAGCATATCCGGCACCGCGGCCTTGGCGGTGCGGATACAGCGGGCCATCAGGCCGTCATCGCTCCAAGTATCGCTGCCACAGCTATCTTTGTTGTCGCTGACGCCAAATAAAATGGCCGCGCGCAGGCCCAGCTGCCACAGGCGACGCAGCTCACCGCCCAGCTGGCTCTCGGGAAAGCGCTGCACCCCAGGCATAGAGGCGATATCGACTGGCTCGGCAATGCCCTCTTGGACAAAGATGGGCATGATCAGGTCTTCTGGGCGCAGATGGTGCTCGCGCACTATTTGCCGCAGTACCGGGCTGCGGCGCAGGCGCCGGAAGCGAAAATCTGGGGTGATTGTCATAAATCTCTCCTATCAAGATGGCCGCTATTATAGGGGCTTATACCCTAGGGTGCAGCAGTCTACTTGCGCTTAAAAGGTCGGCTAAAGTAGTAAATTATCTGCGCCAACAACAATACCAGGCTGAAGTACCAGGCAGAGCGCCAGATCGACTGATTTGATGCTAAAAGCTCAAATTGACGTACGTAGACAGTTTCACAGGCGCCGTTGCCGCTATCGCTGCGGGTGATGCCGCTGCCCCTTATGGCCCCTTGGCTGCCACCGTACTCTGCCAGCCAGCCGCGAATACGAATTTGATCACCGATACGCAGCTTGCCCAATTGACGGCGGATTGTTGGGTCCTCGGT
>JAOXRV010000189.1 GCA_025800435.1 Cellvibrionaceae bacterium
CCCGAGCTGGCCTCGCGCGATCATGTGCGCAAGATCTTGCCCCTTATTGACGAGGTCATGGCCGCCGCCCAAACCGAGCCCGCCGGCATCGATGCCATCGCCTATACCTCGGGCCCGGGCCTGATCGGTGCCTTGATGGTGGGGGCCTGTGTAGGCCGCTCCCTGGCCTATGCCTGGGCTTGCCCGGCGTTGGGGGTGCACCATATGGAAGGGCATCTATTGGCGCCCATGTTGGAAGAGTCCCCCCCCGAGTTTCCGTTTATTGCCCTGCTGGTCTCCGGCGGCCACACTCAGTTGGTGCGGGTGGATGCTATTGGTGAGTATCAATTACTGGGCGAATCCCTCGACGACGCGGCCGGTGAGGCCTTTGATAAGGCCGCCAAAATGCTCGATTTAGATTACCCAGGCGGCCCCCAGGTAGCCAAGCTGGCCGAGCGCGGCGACCGTAGCCGCTTTAAATTCCCTCGCCCCATGACCGACCGGCCGGGTTTAGATTTTAGCTTTAGCGGCCTAAAAACCTTTACCCTCAATACCATTGCCGAGCACAAGCTCGAAGACGGCCTGCCCGACCAGCAAACCTCGGCGGATATCGCCGCGGCCTTTGAAGAGGCGGTGGTGGCTACCCTGGTGATTAAATGCCGCCGGGCGCTGGAACAAGAGGGCTTAAAAACCCTGGTGATCGCCGGTGGCGTGTCGGCCAATGTACGCCTTCGGGCCGAGCTGGAAACTAAGCTTGATAAAATTGGCGCCGGCGTATTTTATGCCCGCAATGAATTTTGTACCGATAACGGCGCCATGATTGCCTACGCCGGCACTCAGCGCCTGCTGGCCGGCCAGAACGAAGGCCTGGCGGTTAAGGTGCAGCCGCGCTGGGCCCTCGACAGCCTGGCGGCGACATCCACTTAAGGAACCCAGCCATGGATATTGTGTATATTCGAGATCTGCGCATCGAGACCATTATTGGTATTTACGATTGGGAGCGACAGGTAAAACAAGAGGTGAGTATCGACCTGGAAATGGCCGGCGATATTCGCCCGGCGGCGGCCAGCGACGATATTGAATTGGCCCTTAACTACAAAAGTGTGGCCAAGCGCATTATTGCCCTGGTGGGCGCGGCGGAGTTTTTGCTGGTAGAGACCATGGCCGAAACCGTGGCCCAGGTAGTGCGTGAAGAGTTTGGGGTGCCCTGGCTGCGGCTGCGCCTAAGTAAGCCCGGCGCTCTGCGCGGTGCCCAGGATGTGGGCCTGATTATCGAACGCGGCGAGCGCCCAGAGGGTTTGGCGAGAGGTTTGTGATATGGCCCTGGTGTATTTAAGCCTCGGCAGCAACGAGGATCGGGAGTTTCACATCGCCTCCTGTCTCGATGCCCTAAGTGCACAATTTGGGCAGATTCAATTGTCATCTGTGTACGAGAGCGAATCGGTCGGCTTTAAGGGCGAGCCCTTTTACAATTTGGTGGTGGCGATCGAAACCGAGCTGAGTGTGGGTGAGTTAAACACCTGCCTTAAACAGATAGAAGACAAGCACGGTCGGCGCCGGGATGTACCGCGTTTTAGCGGCCGTACCTTGGATGTGGATATTCTTACCTACGATAATAGGGTGGGCGAGGTCGACGGGGTGGTTCTGCCCCGGGATGAAATTACCGAGAACGCCTTTGTGCTACTGCCCCTGGCCGAGCTGGCCCCCGAGGCCCGGCACCCCGAACTGGGGCAAAGTTATCGCCATCTGTGGCAGGCCTACGATCGAAATCAGCGCCTGTGGCCGGTGGATTTTTACTGGCGCGGGCGCTTGGTTTCCCGTTGTGATGGTTAAATTGGCCAGCTGAGTAAAGCTTTTGTGCTGGCTTGCCGCAAGGCATTGCCTAGCCGTATTCAAGAGATGATGATTTAGATAGATTTGCTCTATTTATAACATTGCTTACAACATTTGGCTGATAAACCAAGCCAATCTTCCATTCCCTATACCTATATCCGATTTGCCCCTCTGGTGCTGCAATAGCGGTTTCTTGCCACTTGCACAAAAGCCGGAATATGAACAAATCACTGTTAGGAATATTCACCCCTCTACTGCTTCTAATGCCTCTGGGTGTTGGCGCCGAAAGTGTCAATATTTCTCTGAGCGACTCCGCTTGTACTGGGTCATTTAGCGTTGGCCGTGAGAATACAGGTACGCCCAGCAACCCATTTACCGTTGACCCTGCCGGTTCACTGAGTTGCCCAGGCCCCGCTGTTAGGCCGGCACCGACGGTTGCCGAAAGCACCGGTGAGCCGATCAATGTGATCAGCGGTAATAAATTTAAAAGACAAGTTGATATTGCGCCCATGCCCGGCAAGTTGGGGTTAGAGTTTGTGCGCCATTACAACAGCCGCTTTGTGATAAACAAACGCAACGGTGTTGGCTGGACCCACAGTTACGACACCCGCATCATGCAGCAAAAGGATATCGACCCACAGGACCAGACCGTACTCAACCTTTTTCAGGCCGATGGCCGGGAAATCGTATTCCAGCCAGCTAAGCAGGCGCTTTTGGATGATGCCGGTAATGAAGCCGGTAATGACGCCGGTAATAAAAAGTGGGTTCGCTTTGAAAGTGCCTATATTCAAGATGGCTATATCGAAGCGGATAAAGTCAGTTATATCTGGCACTGGCCCGAGGGCCGCAAGCTGCACTTTGATAACCGCGGCCTGCTCACCAAAATAGAGCAGGGCCAGCAGGCGCTTGAGTTATTCAGAAACCACGATGGCTGGTTGATGGCGGTACAAGACCCCCAGGGTAGGCGCTTAAGTTTTCGCTACGAACAGGGCTATATACACTACGTACGTTTTGGCGAGCAAAAAACCTTCTACCGTTACACCCGCAATGGGCAGCTGCGCTTTGTTATCCGCCCGGATGCCAGCGAGCGAGAGTACCGCTACGAGAGCAAACACGGCAACCACCTGCTCACCCATATTGTCGACGAGCGAGGCGTAGTTGCCGAAGAGTTTGCCTATGGCAAAGATGGCTTTGCCATCAGCTCGGCCAAGGCCGGCGGCGTAAAAGGGGTAGAGCTTGAATACGAATACCTAGATGCAGTGGATGGCAAAGAGCGGCGCGTAACCCGGGTAAAAAATGGCTTGGGCGCCGTTACCGAGTATATTATTGAGCGGGTCAGCCGAGAGCGTGAGCTGGTGGTTGAAGTAAAAGGCGATGGCTGCGCCGCCTGCGCCACCGCCGGCGTTAAATACCGCTATAACGACCGCTATCAAGTAACCGAGTTTGAAAATAAAAGCGGCAATAAATGGTTTTATGACTATGACGACAAAGGCCGTGTAAGCGCAATCTACCGCCAGCGGCCCGGTTTAGAAAAGCAGCTATTGCGCCGCCTGAGCTATAAAGGCGACAGCACCCGACCAGCCAAAATAAGCCGCCCCAGTATAGCCCCGGGCCATGAGCGCAGCGTAAGTTTAAGCTACGACAAATTTGGCCGCTTAATCAGCCGGCGCGAAGCGGGGTTTGCACCGCTGACGCCACTCAATAAAACCCTGGCTAGCCCCGACGCACCGAAGGGCTATGTACCCATATCTCGTGAGGTAAAATTTGTTTACAACCCCCAGGGCTTGCTGAGCCGTATCGACGGCCCAAGAGAAGATGTCAAAGATATAACGCAATTTACCTACAATAAAGACCAGCTGCTCGCTGAAATAAAAACCTCTGATGGACGCACAACCCGCTATTTAAGCCACGACCGCCATGGCCGGGTTACCCAAATGCAACAGGGCAATCGCAGCCCCTCAACCATTGAATACCACAGCAACGGCCGCCCCAGCAAAGTCAGCCAAGGGGG
>JAOXRV010000022.1 GCA_025800435.1 Cellvibrionaceae bacterium
AACGTCGGCTTGAGCGGCATCAATTGCAGATGCGAATGGCCATTAGAGAACAGAACCGCGAGCTTGAAAATAAAAACGAAGAGCTAGCGGCGGCATTGGAAGAGGTTAAACAGGCCCAAGATTTTTTGGTAGAGCGAGAAAAAATGGCTGCACTCGGGGATATGCTGCGCGGTATGGCCCATGAAATCAACACCCCGATCGGGGTGGGTATGACGGCAATTTCCGATACAGTTGATCGAGTTCGGTTTTTGCGCAAGGAGTTTAACAGCGGAAGCTTGAGCCCAGAGGGGTTAGAGCGTTTTATGAACTTAAGCCAAAAAACTTTAGGCATGGGTTTGCAAAATATAAGCCGCGCCTCTGAATTGGTTGAAACGTTTAAGCAGGTGTCGGTCGATTGCGATGAGACCGAAGCGGTCTATCTAACTTTGCACGAGCAAATTATGCGCGTGGTCAGCCTTGAGCTGGGTATAGACTGGGGTGGCCATCAGGTCGATTTAGATTGCCCCCCAAACTTAGCCATAAAAATGGTGCCCGCTGAGTTTATTCAAGTTTTCTCCAACCTACTTAGCAATGCCATGATCCACGGTTTAGAGGTTAAAGCCGGCGGCCATATCGAGATCAAAGTCTCCATCGATAAAGATGAACAGCTTAATATCGTGGTCAAAGACAATGGCCGGGGCATGTCGGCAGAGACTTTAAAACAAGTGTTTACGCCATTTTTTACCACGCGCCGAGGTGTCGGCGGCCTGGGGTTGGGGCTGTGTCAGGTGTATAACCTGGTGGTGCACAAATACCAGGGGCAGATTTACTGTGACAGCCTGCCGGGGCAGGGGGCCGCTTTTTATCTTTGTTTTGCGGTGCCTTATCAATATCAACAGGGCGCAGACCAAGAGTGGGCCAAAACCGCAGAAATTAAAGTGCTGGGTGAAGCAGACGATGTGTTAGAAGAAGAGCCCCCTGGCTCACTTGAGGCGGATAAAGCTGAAGCCGAGGCCAAAGGCAGCGACAGTGTGACAGCTTAAATACCCTAGCTGAGTAAACGCAACAGACCGATACAGCTAATCGCTAAAAGGGCGCTGCCAATTACCCGAAAGAACACCACCGGCTCTGTTTGCTGCAGGTGCTTGTGAAGTTTTAAGCCAAGCCAATGACCGAGGCCGGCGGCGGGCAGTAAAATGGCGGCGTGCTTTAATTGCAGATCCATACCCACCCAAATAAAAGCGGCCATCTTAATGCTTACCAGTATAACCCAAAGCACAAACAGCGTATCGCGCAGCTGTTCTTTTTTCACATGACTGGCGAATACGGTAATAATCAGCGGGGCACCAATTAAAGAGGTGCCGCTGATATAAGCGCCTAGGGCCAGGAAAATAATATCCACCGCGCTGTTATTGCTTTTGAACGGCTTGTTAAAAATATAGCCCAGTGAATAAGCAAACACGATGGCGAACACCAGGGCGCTGAGAATATCATTGGGCAGGGTGACCAGGCCAATTACCCCGGCGAGCTTGGGCAGTAACATAATGGCTAGGGATTTTTTCAGAAACCCCCAATCCACTGAACTCTCACCTTGCACAGCCTTCGACTGCCGATGACCCTGCCACACAGTTAAGCAGCCAAACAGCAGCAGATGCACAGAAATAATCGGCAGGTAAACCTGTGGGCGTTCATCGATCAGCAACAAAAACGGCAGCGACAACACCGCCCCACCAAAGCCCAAACCCGAGCGCACAAAACCGCTCCAGATAAAGACCAGTGCTACTAGTGCATATTGTGTGAGGGTGAGGGAATCCATAGTTTCTATGGTATCAGTTTTGCTGTCTTTGTTGGTTGTAAGGTGGCTTCGGTCCCGAGCCTTGAAGGGGGGAAGGGGGTTTTGGGGGACGCATAAATCCATCCCTGGAGCTCTCGTCCGCCATCCCTGGCTCCCAAGCCCCCAAAACCCCCTTCCCCCCTTCAAGGCTCTGTATCGTGCAAACGAATATAATTTGCCGG
>JAOXRV010000197.1 GCA_025800435.1 Cellvibrionaceae bacterium
GATAACTCGGCAATTGGTGGCTCAAGCTAACCCCCAGCTCATGGGCCAGGGCCAGCTTTAACTCGGCCGGGTCCAAGTAGCTGTTATTGATATGGGCCACCACCGCATCATCACCCAGCTCGGCAATTAGCTTACGCGCCAGGCTGGTTTTACCGGTGCCCACTTCACCACTAATCTTGATAAAACCGTCGCCGCGGGCGAGCCCAATCGCCAGGGTATTAAGCGCCTGGCGCTGGGGCAGGCCGCTAAAAAAGAAGCTTGTATCCGGCGTTAAGCTAAAAGGTCGCTGTTTCAGGTTAAAGTGATCACAGTACATAAGCCCTCCTTAGTTAAGGCCTCTAAGCTGACCGGCCATTTCGCCAATTCGCTCACTGGTCGATTGCAATTGCCGCTGCCAATGCTCATCGCTTACCACAATGGGCTTCATCAGAATGACCAATTCGGCTTTTACCCGGCGATAGTTTTTGGTTTTAAACAAGGTGTTGACGATGGGCACATCACCGACATAGGGGCGCTTGCCCTTGCTGTCGACGATATTCTCTTTCATCAAACCACCGAGCACGACTACCTGCCCGTGTTTGGCGCGCACAATACTGTCCGATTCACGCACTTCGCGCAGCGCCAGTGGCAGACTAAACTGCTGATCACCGACGGTGATATTCTTGGTCTGGTCACTAACACTGCTAACCACCGGGTGCACATGCAGAATCACATCGCCGTCTTCCGCTATCTGCGGCGTTACATCCAGGGCGATACCGCTAAAGAAAGAGGTCAGCTCCAGATTTGGGCTATTAATAGTCGAGGCGGCATTAGAGGTAGTTGAATTGCTTACCCCGGTGACAAAAAATTCATCCGAGCCAACCCGAATTACCGCCTTTTGGTTGTTGACAGTGGATACGCGGGGGCTGGACAGCACTTGTACCGAACCCTGGGTTTGCAACAGCGACAGCAGCTTGCTGATATCACCCACACCCACCACTGACGAGAACACTTCGCCAGCGCTGCCGCTCAAGCCATCTATACTAAAGTTGCTACCGATGCTGTCGACGTTATTGGCCAGCATCATTTGGCCGTTAATTTCGCCCCAATTAATGCCAGCGCTAAAGCTGTCATTGAGCTGCACCTCAATGATCTTGGTTTCCAAAATCACCTGGCGCTTAACGCTCAGCTGCGAGCGCTCTAAGAAATCTCGCACCAATGCCAACTCTCTCGGCAGTGCCTTAACCACGACCATGCCGGCCTGGGCATTAACCATAACGCTGCGACCGGTGTTGTTGCTGCCAGGCAGCTTGGGGCCGCTGTTGATAATGGCCTCAAGCGAACGTTGCAAATCCTGCCAGAAATTGCGGTGGCTGCTGGTCTTGACCGCGGTGCCGGAGACATCCACATCGCGCTGTTGCGCACTGTTATTGTTTACGCCATTGTCGTCGCCGCTGCTGCTGGAGGTTATTTTAGACACTACCACGCTGGTATCTGACACACCGCGACGGTCTACATCCAGGTAGTCGACGTTGAATACTTGGGTCTGTAGACTTCTTGGAAACACGGTGTAGATATTGTTACTGCGGCGATATTCATAGCCGTATATATCCCGCACCACTGCCAGCACTTCGTCGATACTGACATCGTTTAATTGCAGCGAGATGCTACCGCTCAACTCAGGGTGGACCACTATATTAAAGCCAGTGCCCGCCACTAGACTGTCAAAGAAAGTCTTGGCCGGCATTTTTTCAACCGCCAAGTTAAACCGCTCCGGTTCTGGCTGCGCCAATTCAGGCTGCGCCATTAGCTGCTCGTCAATAACGGCTGCCGCCGCCGCGTAGGCCTCTGACTGCGCCAGTGCCGCCTGCAGTTCGGTCTCGGCCGACAAGGGCTGGGGCGGCGGCGAAGCGCAGCTGGCAAGCCCGATGCTGGCAATCGCCAGTGTCAAATATCTAAAATACTGTGTACTCATTTTACCAACCTGCTAAGTTTTTGACTGACTGCG
>JAOXRV010000210.1 GCA_025800435.1 Cellvibrionaceae bacterium
CGGCCATCAGGTTTTTATCAAAGTCTTTGCCGGCCACAGCGTTATCGATGGCGCGGCGGTAGACTTGGGCGGTACGGGCCACGTAATAGTGGCTTTTGGTGCGCCCTTCAATTTTTAATGAGTGAATGCCCATCTTCACCAAACGCTCAACGTGCTGCACCGCGCGCAGATCTTTGGAGTTCATAATATAAGTGCCGTGCTCGTCCTCGTAGGCGGGCATTAATTCGCCGGGGCGGTTTTTCTCTTGCAGCAGCACTGGCTCAACTTCGTTAACCCCGCTGGGGTCGTAGTTTTGCGGTGTATGTACCGCCGCCAGGTCTTTATCCTCCAGCGGCTCCTCGCTGCTGCGTACATCCCGGCGCCGGTCGATGGCAATTAAATCGCCGGTTTCGTTTTCCTTGGCCTCGTGGGCATTGTATTCCCAGCGGCAGGAGTTGGTGCAAGCGCCCTGGTTGGAATCCCGGTGGGTCATATAGCCAGACAGCAAACAACGACCGGAATAGGCGATGCAAAGGGCACCGTGGACAAACACTTCCAGCTCCATCTCCGGGCACTGCTGACGAATTTCTTCGATCTCATCAAGAGACAGCTCGCGCGATAAAATGGCGCGGCTGATACCCTGGCGATGCCAGAACTTAACCGAGGCCCAGTTGACCGCATTGGCCTGTACCGACAGGTGCACTTCCTGCTCGGGCCAGCGGTCTTTCACCAACATAATCAGGCCCGGGTCGGACATGATCAGGGCATCTGGGCCCATCTCGATCACCGGCTCTAAATCGCGGATATAAGAGCGCACCTTATCGTTGTGGGGCGATAGGTTCGAGGCCAGGTAAAACTGCTTACCCAGGCCGTGGGCCTCATCGATGGCGGCGGCCAGGTTGTCGAGCTTGTTAAACTCATTGTTGCGCACCCGCAGGCTGTAGCGGGGCTGGCCGGCATAGACGGCATCGGCGCCATAGGCAAAAGCGTAGCGCATGGATTTTAAGGTCCCGGCCGGGGACAGTAATTCTGGGGTAAAAACTGTGGTCATTGTTCACTTGGCTGTTGAATGTGCGGGCGCGAATTGTACGGCAAGCTGGCTGGATTTTCATCACTTGGAATTGTGGTGGTATTGGAGGGTGCCTTTGCTGACGAGCTTTGGGGTGGGAGGGGGTTGTGGGGGACGCACGAGTCCATCCCTGGAGCTCTCGTCCGGCATCCCTGCCTCCCAAGCCCCCAAAACCCCCTCCCACCCCAAAGCTCTGCAACGTGGCAGCCTGCCAATTTGTATTTTCTTGGATTGCCCCCGTGGGTAGAGCCTTGGGGTGGGTAAGGGGGGCTGGGGGCTTGGGATGCAGGGTGTAAGTTTGAGGGGTGGGGGGTGCTTTCGCAGTGACTAGGCTTCTGGATGAAACGGGGGCCAGCGCCTGATCAATTCGCTTGGAGCGAATTCAGGCTTGGCCGCAGGCTGAGCGCCTGGACGGCGTGAATCCATGGCGCGCTTTTGGAACGGAGAAAGTGCCCCCCACCCCTCAAACTGGGTTTTGTTGCCACCTGCCATTTGTCGACGACAATAACCTTTGTCGCGGCGGGGCTGTAGAAATCTGCACCGGGGTCGATATGGGTGGGGATATCCAGTGATTTCGGCCGCCATGAGTCTACAACAGGAAAATCAGCGCCTGCGCGCCACAGTTAAGCAGCTGTTGGCCCGCATAGAGGACAACCAGCGTATTCAGCAGCATTTTCACCAGTTTGAATTTAAGCTGTTGGCCTGCCAGTATCTGCGTAATTTGTTCGACCTGCTGTTGTTACAGAGCAAAAACCACTTCCAGCTTTGCGCCGTTAGCCTAGTCATAGTAGACCCGGACTATTCCATTCGCGAGCTATTTGAACAGCTGGATATACCCGATTACGGCCCGGTGTTACAGCTGCGCCACGGCCCCGAGTTTCTCGCCAGCCTCTACCCCCAGCAGCCGGCGGTCAGCCTCGGCGAGATGGACGTATTGACGGCGGGGCGGATCTTTCCCGGCGCTAGCGATGTGGTCTCCACCGCCTGCATGCCCCTGTTACGCCAGCAACAATTGCTTGGCAGCCTGCACTTTGGCGCCGCCAGCGAGACCCGCTTTCAGCCGGATATGGCCACAGATTTTCTCGCTCACCTGGCCTCAGTGGTATCCATGTGCCTGGAAAACTGCATCGGCCGTGAATACCTCAGTCGCCAGGGCAAGGTGGATATGCTGACCCAGGTCAACAACCGCCGCAGCTTTGAAACGGAGTTTGAGCGTGAGCTAGAGCGCGCCCAGCGCAATGGTGAGGCGCTAAGCTGCATGTTTGTGGATGTGGATCACTTTAAACAGATCAACGACGAGCACGGCCACCAGGCCGGTGACCTAGTGCTTAAGGCCCTGGCCCAGGAAGTGGCCCTGCAACTGCGCAAAACCGATTTTTTGGCCCGCTATGGCGGTGAAGAGTTTGTCGTGCTGGCCCCCAAATCGACCCAGTCGGCGGCTGAGGTCTTGGCCGAGCGGATTCGCCAGTCGGTGGAAAATTTACAGATCGATTTACAGGGGCGCGGCAAGGTGCGGCCGTCGGTATCGGTGGGCCTGGCGACTTGGGAGCCCAGTGCCAATCGCCAGCCTCTGGCGCAAATTGGCAGCGGTTTGTTAGAAGCCGCCGATGAGGCCATGTACCAGGCCAAACACCGGGGCCGCAATCGCTTGGTCAGTCAGCGCTATCTGGCAGGTGTAGGCGCAGCAGAAACTGCTTAGGCCAAAACTTGCCGGTTACCCAGTAGGCGTCTTTTTCACGGTCGTAGGCGATGCCATTGGCGACCGCATCGCGGCTGATTCCTTTGGGCACAATCGAGCTTATATCCACTTGGTGTTTTACTTCGCCACTTGCCGGGTCGATGGCGATAATCTCATTCGTCAGCCAAATATTGGCCCACACCAAACCCTGGGCACACTCCAGTTCATTGAGGTGGCGCCAGCGGCGCTTGCCGCCGTGTACTTTGAGTTTGCGCAGGGGTTTAAAACGGCGGTCAAAAAATTGCAGCGCATCGCTGCCGTTACTCATTACTAATTCTTGGCCCATTTGGCACAGGCCCCAGCCCTCGCCTCGGTAGGGGAATTGGGCGATGGCTTTAAGATCGCTCTGGTTTAACACCATGCCGCGCTGTTGGCGCCAGCTGAGTAGATAGATATGTTTGCCCACCAGGGTTAAACCCTCGGCGAACCAGTTTTGGGGCAGCGCCCGCTGGGCCACTAGCTCGGCGCTGGCCAGCTCGCTTTTGCGAATAAACGATTTGCCATACAAGCCGCTGGATTCAAAAATATGGGGCCCGCCAATTTCCCAGCCCTGGGTAAAGCTATTGGGGTCGTGGGCGCGTTGTTCAAGCACCGTAAAGTCTAGTGGCTGTGCCTGCACCTGGGCCAAGACGACCAGTTGGCATAAGCTTATCAGCGCTAAACACAAACGCATTTATCAGTCCTTAGGTCAGTCCCTATGTGATTTGCCGCGAATTAAATCCCGTATTAAAAAGCGCGCCGGGTGCAGGGCTTGGCTTAAATTAAAACCCATAGGCTGGGGGGCAGCTGTCACCCAGCTGGCCAAACCGGCCGCCGCCAGGGGAGCATAGCAAATCCCACGTGAACCGTGGGCTAAATTTACAAATAGGCCCGGCTGGTAACAGCCGGCTTTGGGCACGCTGGCGCGGGCATTGCGCCCGAGCAGGGCGAAGCGTTCGGCCATGGCCTCGGCCGCGGGCACTGGGCCCACCAGGGGTAGGTAATCGGGGCTGGTGCAGCGCAGCGCAGCGCGGCCGTTTAACTGGCTGGGCGCTGGCCCCAGGGCGCTGGCCAGGCTCGGAAAATCTTCGCTCAGATGGCGATAGTTTTGGGCTTGTTCTTCGGCCTTAAGCGCCAGCCCCCGCTCGTGCAAATTAAAACTGGCCCCCAGACAATGCTGGCCCTTGGCCGCCGGGGCGATATAGCCCTGGCCGCACAACACGGTTTGCAGTGCGCGGCTATTATCAGTGGCGGCGGCGTAGCTGACCTGGCCGCGCACCGGCTTTAGCGGCAGGTTTTGGGTTTGGCTGAGCTGGCGCGCATCATTGGCATTGGCAATCACCGCGATATCCGCTTGCCCGAGCAGCTGGCCCCGCTCGCCGATGGCCTGCCATTGGCCGTCGCTGCGGCGCAGCTTCGCAACCGGGCTATTGGTTTTTAGGTTTGTGCCCCTAAGCAGCCATTGGCAGACACTGGCCGGGCGTAGCCAGCCGGAGCCGGGAAAGTACAAGCCGCCCCGGTCTATATCGATACCGGCAAGCTTGCTAAGCGCGCTGGCATCGTGCTGCTGACACCACTGGGTACCGCCCAGGGATTGGATAAACTCGGCCACACGGCGCTGGGCAGCGGCAGTTTTATGGTTTAGTGCAAGCTGTATCAGCCCGCATAAATCCCCTTCGATCGCACCCGCCGCAATCAATGGCTGATAAAAGCGCTGGGCGTAGAGCAGGGCGTGCAAATTAAACAGGCTGAGGTTTTCCAACCGGTGGGAGAGTTTGGCATAGAGCACTCCCTGGGGGTTGCCCGAACCCTCGCTGGCGAGGCTGTCGTGTCGCTCCAGCAGGGTAACCGCTAGCCCGGCCTCAAGCAGCGCTCGGGCCGAGCTGCAACCGGCGATACCACCGCCGATAATTAGGGCGCTTTGGGGGCTATCGATGCGGCTGGGTGAATCGGGTAGATACCAGGGCGCGGGGTAGGGGCTGTTATAGGCGCTGGTTTGTGACCAATCCGCTTTACCCGCCGGAGCCTCTGGGGTACTCGGCAGGGTTTCGAGCTGGCCGTAGAGCATCTCTCGCTTGTGCCCAAAGCCCGGGCCTTTAAGGGTGCTAAACCCGGCTTTACCCAGGCCCCGGCGCACCGTGCCGGCGACGCTAAAGGTGGCATAGCTGGCCCCCGGTCGGCTCAATTTGGCCATGGCCGCAAACAGTGGCTGGCACCACATATCAGGGTTTTTGGCCGGTGCAAAACCATCCAAAAACCAGGCGTCGATAAATTGATTGGGTTCGGCAAACAGCGGGTGCTGGCTCGCCTGCAGCTGCTCAAAACCTTCCAGGGCATCGCCGCTAAACAAATTTAAGCGGGCGCCGGTCAGTTCAATACGCTGCCAGCCAGGGGCCAGGGCAGCGGGGTAGGCGGCCAGTAATTGGGCGCTCAGCTCGGCCAGCTCGGGCCAGCAGCTCAAAGCCCTGCTAATTTCTAGCAGCGTCAGTGGGTATTTTTCGACGCTGTAAAACTCCAGCCGGCCGGGGCTTTGGCACTGTTGCCACAAGTGCAGGCAGGCAAGAAAATTGAGCCCGGTACCAAAGCCGGTCTCGGCCACCCGAAACACCTGGCCCGGGGTCAGCTCGGCCCAGCGCTGGGGTAAAAAATTGTGCGTTAAAAAATTGTGCCGGCTCTCGGCCAGGCCGTCGCTTTTGGAGTAGTAGACATCGTCGAAGTGGCGACTGATGGGCTGTCCGTTTTCATCCCAGTGGAGGTTGGATTCAGTCACGGCCAAACTCAACCATAATTTGGGCGCACCAAGTGGCGATGCGGGTTTCGCTCAGTTCGAATTCGTTCTCTTCATCCAGGGCCAAGCCCTTAAACAGGGTTTTGTCCTCATTCAGCGCGACCGAAGCCTCGTAGTTGTAGCCTTGATTGGGCCAGTAGCCGATCATCCGCGCGCCCAGGGATTCGACCTTATCGTGCAGATAGCCCACCGCATCTTGAAACCACTTGGGGTAGCCCAGCTGATCCCCAAGGCCGTAGATGGCCACGGTTTTAGCGCTAAAATCAATATCGTCCAGGGCGTCCCAGACTTCCTCCCAATCTTCTTGCAGCTCGCCGTAATCCCAGGTGGGAATGCCAAAGATCAACTTGTCGTACTGTGCCGCCGGTTCGATACCGGTATCGGCAATATTGTGCAGCTGGGCTTCAAGCCCGTGGGCCTGGGCCAGCTGCTGTTGAATTTTCTCCGCCGCCATCTCCGTGTAGCAGGTGGAGCTGCCGTAGAACAAACCGATTACCGCCATGCTTACACCTGCTCGCTGCCGGCAAAGCCCAGCTGGCGCCAAGCTTCGTAAATTAACACCGAGGCCGCATTGGACAGGTTCATACTGCGGCTGCCCGGGCACATGGGCAGCCGCAGCAGTTCGGTAATTGCTTTATCGCTGCGTATCTCCGGGGGCAGGCCGCGGGTCTCTGGGCCAAACAAAAAATAATCCCCCGCTTGCAGCTGCGCCCCGCTGGGGGCGGTGCGGCCCTTGGTGGTCAGGGCAAAAATGCGTTGGGGCTGGCAGCAGTCTAAAAACGCCTGCCAGTTTTTATGCAGCTGCATATCCTTGTATTCGCCGTAATCCAGCCCGGCCCGGCGCAGGCGCTTATCGTCCACCGCAAAACCCAATGGCTCGATCAGGTGCAGTTGGCAGCCGGTGTTGGCGGCCAGGCGAATAATATTGCCGGTATTCGGCGGAATCTCGGGCTCAAACAGGACAATATGGAACATAACTCTCTGCATTACTCTCGGCATAACTCGCTGGGTGGGTAGAAGTTGGCTTATTTTACCTTGAAATGGCAGCAATTATTACGCCTTTGCTGGCCGCAATTGACTGAAGCCTGCGCAAGCCGTGGGCTGTAGAGGTATATGCAGAAAAAAATAATCGTCATAACTACTAAAGCATAGTCAAAATTTACCGATGTTATTTTAGCGACTTTGGTTCTCTGCGGCTTGTTGCAATAGCCGCATGACTGAAGACGGTTCAATAACAGAGGTTCGGTTATGGGATTTTTCAGCTTAGGAGAGCGACAACGACAGCGCTATGTTGGCTTAGAGCGCAGTGCAGATGGACTGGCGATTGCCGGCTTGGGCACCGATCCGCGCAAGGGTTGGCAGGTCGAGGCCTACCAGTGGCTGACCAGCCAGGACCCGGCTGAGCTGCGCCGGGCCGTCAAGGCCATGGGCCTGAAGGGGCTGCCCTGCAACTATGTGTTAAGTGATGATCAGTATCAGCTATTTTTACTGGAAGCCCCGCCGCTAGCCGGCGAAGAGCTGGTGCAGGCGATGGTGTGGCAGGTCAAAGACCTGCTCGGCTACCCGGTTACAGAGGCGGTAATTGATGTGATTGCGCTGCCTCCCAAACTGGCCAAGGGCGATCGGCCCATGGTTTACGTGGTGGCCGCAGCACGCGCCGAGATTGAGCAAGTTAGTGCCCTGACCCGTGCCGCCGGTTTGGATCTAAACCGAATTGATATTAGCGAGTTGGCGCTTGGCAACCTGATTGAATTGTGGGGCTGCCACCCCCGCGGCGAGGCCTTGGCGCTGGTTCACGCCGGCCGCGGTGAGCTGCTTATCTTTGCCGATAGCCAGTTGATGATGTCGCGCAAGTTTGAGCTCAACGCCGGCGATCAACATGCCCTGCCACTGGAGCAACTGACCCTGGAGCTGCAGCGCACCTTGGATTATTACGAGCGTCAACTGGGTCAGCCGCTGCCGGCTAAGGTGCACTTGACCGGCAAGCGCCTGCGCGCCAACGGTCTGGAGCAGCCGCTCGACGGGGTGTTGGATATTCCGATCGAATTAATGCACTTGGATGCCTATTGGTTTAGCGATAGCTGCCACGGACAAGAGCGGGACTATTACGCCTTGGCCGCCATTGGCGGTGCATTGGGCGGGCTGTTGGAGGCCGGTTATGTGCAATCCCCCAGCGCCTCAATGGAGGCGGCCGTATGAACAACAAAATGCAAGTGGTTAACCTGCTGCCCGCCGAGTTGCGCCAGCAGCGCGATGCCTTTGATGTTACCCACCTGGGGCGCTACCTAGTGCTTATGTTGCTGTTGTTGCTGTTGCTTTATCTCGCGCAGTATTGGCAAATTGAAAAGCGCCAGCGTGTGGTCGCTGCCCAGGCCGCGGGCCAAGTTAGTTTACAGCAGCAGTTGCAAGAGCTTAAGCGCAGTATCCCCGCCGATGAAAAGCAACGCCTACAGAACGAGGTGCAACGCTACCAGCGCGCCATTGCAGAGCGCCGCGATATCCGCCGTGCCTACGCCGA
>JAOXRV010000233.1 GCA_025800435.1 Cellvibrionaceae bacterium
CTTCCGATCTCTGGAGGTGGTGCGCGCCGGCAAGGTGGTGGTGGCTAACCCGCTGGGCTCCGGGGTGCTCGAAAACCCAGTGTTTTTGCGCTACTTGCCCGATATTGCCAAACAGCTATTGGGTCGCCAGATGAGCATCAAAACGGTCACCACCTACTGGTGTGGCGACGCGGATGATTTAAACTATGTGCGCGCTCACTTTGAGCAGCTGGTGATCAAACCCATCTTTCGCGGGCAATCCCAGCACAGCCAGTTTGTCGGTGCCTTAAGCCAGGCCCAGCAGCGTGAGCTGTTGGCCAAAATTGAAGCCCGGCCCATGTATTATGTCGCCCAGCCAATTGTCGCACTGAGCAAGCAGCCGAGCTATCAAGATGGCAGTTTGCAAGCGCGGCCCTCAATTTTAAGAAGCTTTATCAGCGCCAGTGAGGGCTCTTATATTGTAATGCCCGGTGGCCTGACCCGGGTCGGCCAGCAGGAGTCGGCGCGTCATATCAGCAACCAGTTGGGCAGCTACAGCAAAGACACTTGGGTGCTCGCCTCTGAGCCCCATGTGGTTGAACAGACCGCGGCTGCGGCCACTGGCCTGCATCAGCAAGCGGATTTGATCAGCTTGCCCAGCCGGGTGGTGGAAAACCTGTTTTGGATGGGCCGCTACGCCGAGCGGGTAGAGGCTTCGCTGCGCTTGCTGCGGACCATATTTATCATGTTCAACGGTGAAGAGTTACCCAGCGACAATGTGCGCCGCTTGCTGCTCACCGCACTGACCCGGCTAACGTCTACCTATCCGGGCTTTGTCGATGCCGATGCGCAGCTGATTGCCGCCCCCAACGATGAATTGCTAGCACTGGTGGTCGATGTCAATCGGCTTGGCAGTATCAGCGCCAATCTCAACGCTATGTTTTACTGCGCCGATCAATCCAAAGAGCAGATGTCCTCGGATGCGCTGCGGGTGATCAACGATATCCGCGATATGCTGGTGGAGTTGCAAGACACCTTATCGTTTGATTTGCTGACCGCGCCAGAAGAGGCGCTGGATCCACTGGTGACCGCGCTGATGGCGTTTTCGGGTTTGGCTCACGAAAGCATGGTGCGCGGGGTCGGCTGGCGCTTTATGGAAATTGGCCGGCGCTTAGAACGCGCCATGTTGAGCAATAAACTGATTGCCGAGCTGCTGACCCAGCGCCAGAGCGAGGCCGACGAGCGCCTGCTGGCTTCGGCGGCGCTATTGTGTATGGAGAACCTGATCAGTTACCGGCGCCGTTACAGCGCCGACATCAATGTCGAAAGCTGTTTGGACCTATTGATGTTGGCCAGGGAAAACCCCAGGGCCTTAATTTTTCAGCTCGACCATTTATACCAATACCTGGCGGCCCTACCCAAGGCCGAGCAGAGCAGCAATGAGCTGAGCGTAGAGGAAAGCCTGGCGTTTAAGGCCCAGTCCCAGGTGAAACTGAGTGGCCTGGCCAGCCTCAGCCAGGTACAGGGCGATAAGCGCCCCGAGCTGGTGCGCCAAATGCAAGAGTTAACCGAACTTTTAGAGGGCATCAGCAATGCGATTGGCGCTAAGTACTTTGATCACCGCGAGGTCTCCCACCAGTTGGGGCAGGGCAGCTGGGGAGCGCAGTCGTGAGCTGGGTTAAGTTTCAAGTCACTCACACCACCGAGTACCACTACGAACAAGCGGTTAGCCACTGTTATAACCTCGCCCATATGATGCCGCGCAACAGCTACCGGCAGAGTTGCCAGCGCTCGCGGATTGCGGTGGAACCGGGGGTGGTCGGCAAAAACCAGCGACACGACTACTTTGGCAATACGGCCTACCATTTCGAAATACAACGCAGTCACAAGCGTTTGCGGATCAGCGCTTTTAGCGAAGTGGAAACCGCCCCCCAAACCATTCACCAGGGGTTTGATTTTGGCATCAGCTGCGCCGAAGCGCTGCAGCAGATTGCCCAGCCGAGCAAGCTTGAAGATACCCTGGCACGGGAATTTTTATTGAGCTCGCCATTGATTGACCATCAGCAGTTGGATATCTACGAATACGCCGCCGAGTCTTTCAGCCTCGACAAGCCCCTGCTGTCTTGTGTGAGCGACTTGAATCGGCGCATCTTTCAAGACTTTAAATACTCACCCCAGGCGACCACCATTTATACCCCACTGCAAGAAGTGCTGAACCGGCGCGAAGGTGTGTGCCAGGATTTTGCCCATTTGCAAATTGCTTGCTTGCGCGCCATGGGCTATCCGGCGCGCTATGTGTCGGGCTATATAGAAACCCTGGCGCCGCCGGGCAAAGAGAAACTGCAGGGCACCGATGCCAGCCACGCCTGGGTAGCAGTGTACTCGCCGGCCGAAGGCTGGGTTGAGTTTGACCCCACCAATAATACCCTTGCCAATGAACAGCATATTATCACCGCCTGGGGCCGGGACTTTCACGACGTCACCCCGCTCAAAGGTATTGTCTATGGTGGTGGCAAGGAGCCTCGGCTCAAAGTAGCGGTGGACGTCAGGCGACTGGACAACCTCTGACATCCGTGCCTGAGCGTCATCGAGTTATTCAGAGGAGCACTAGTTGACGGTTGTGTAGCAGGCTATTAGGTAAGCAATAGGCCCAGCCACTCGGCGACCAGGGCGGGAGTTGGCTCGCCTTCTATCTCGATTTTTACACTGTAGGTGATCAGGGTGCCTTTGCTTTTCTGCTCAAGGCCCGCGAGGATGAAATGGGCTCGCAGCCTAGCGCCAACCGGCACCGGTGCTAAAAACCGTATTTTATCAAAGCCGTAATTTAAACCCGCCCCGATGTCTTCCCAGCGGCTTAGTTCGTGGGAAAAATACGTCAGCAGTGATAGGGTATAAAAACCAAACGCAATGGTGTGGCCAAAGGGACCCTGGGCGGCGGCGTTGGGGTCGATGTGCAATGGGTCCATATCGCGGCTAACAGCGGCGAATACATTGATGTCGGTCTGGCTGACTTGAAGCCAGTCGGTGGTGCCAATTGAGTCACCAATTTTAAAGGTCTTATTGTTCAGGATAATTTCATTACTGTTGTTCATAGTTTCCTCATTAGTGTTTTCTCAAGCTTAACAATGCCCATTCCCAGTGTCACAAACACTGCCATATACAGCGCTGCCCAGCCGTTCGATAGCAGCAGTTTTAGTAACATCGCCAGCGAAAACAGGATTAGCCCAATAGCAAAGCCTTTTAGCCAGGCGGGTTTGATTTTAAACTTGGCACGCTGATAAATATCGGGCCGCACAGTGGGCAGGCGATAGACCGCCAGGCCCAACAATATTTGCACCACCATCAAACCCAATACCATGGTGTCTGCATACTGTTTAATACTTGAGCCACTGCCGAGGGCTGCCATTGCCAGTATTGCCAGCGTGCCGATAGCACGCACCGGAACTTGGCTGCGCGGGTTGATTTTGCCGAAGTACCGGGGCAGCACACCTTTTTGTGCAGCCACTAATACATCGCGGCTCTGCGCCATTAACACGCCGCTGACCGATGTTCCGGCGGCAAGTAAAGCGCAAATGGCCAGTGCCTCCGCGCCGGGGTAGGGAAATATCTGTGCGGCTGCCTTGGCGATAGCTGCGCTGCCGCCCAGCGCTTGCCAGGGCAGGGTCATCATCAGCGCGATGGCGACCAGTAGGTACAAAATAATAATCAGGCCAAAGCCTATGATAATGGCGCGCGGTATGGTCTTGTGTGGCTGTTTAATTTCGCCTGCCATTTCTGGCAACACGGTGATCCCGCTGTAGGAAAAATACAGGGTTACTGACACCGCCAGCAAGGGTTCCCAGCCATTGGGCAGCAAAGGTGATAACTGCTCTGCTGAGCCGGTGCTTATGCCGCCAATGCCGAAGGCCAACAGCAGCAACACAAACACCAGTACCAGTGCGCTTTGTATGCCTGCTGCGGTTTGCACGCCTAGCATATTGATTGCGGCAAACAGCGCAATCGCAGTGGCGGCGGTCAGGATCAGTGGCGCAGTTGGAAAGAAGTGGCGAATATAATCGGCAAAGCCAAGCGCTAATAGAGGCATCGCCAGCACCGCCAGTAAAATCAGTAGCCAGCTAATAATGGCCCCCGCGAATGGCGAAATTAGCTCGCTGACGATTCGGTAACTGCCGCCGCTGCTGGGGTAGGCGCAGCTAATTTGAGCGATGACAACACAGCCAAATAGCGCGGGTATGGCGGCGATAAGGTAGGCGATAAAAAGCCCTGGCCCGGTAATCGCTCCGAGGGTGCCAGGCAGTATAAACAGCGAGGCGCCCACCACATAGGCGACCAAGATAAACACGGTGGCGGCCAGCCCTAAGCTGCGCGGAACCCGCTGCTCAAGTTGCGCTGTGATGCCACCATTATGCTCGTCTTTGACACCGCCCTGGTCGCACATTAGTCTGCCCTCTGCGTCCCTTGGTTTAGCGCTGTTTGCCTGAGCGCCTGTTTATCTATTTTGCCATTGGCCAGCAGCGGCAGCTCGGTCAGGATGTGAAATTGTTTTGGAATTTTATAGTTTGCCAGGCCGCTGCGGCAGTGGGCCCTTAAGCGTTCGCCGCTGAGCTGGTCCGTATGTTGGCCGGCGACAAAGGCCACCCCCACTTCTTGATACATTGGGTCCGGTATTGCCACCACTGCGGCCACGTCGACCTGCGCCAATTGCTCCAGCTGCAGTTCAATCTCGCGCGGGTAGATATTATAGCCACCGGATTTATACATCTCGGATTTGCGTCCGACCAGGCTGATGTTGCCATCCGACCGCCAGTAGGCCAAGTCGCCGGTTTTAAACCAGCCGTCGTCGCTAAAGGCGGCGCGGCTGGCAGCGGCGCGATTATGATAACGCAGAAACAGGTATTGGCCTTTAAACTGCAACTCTCCGCTGGTGCCGGGCGGACAGGGTTCACCTTCATCGTTGACAATGCGGCAGGGCATATTGGGGTCGGGGCAGCCAATACTGTTGCTCAGCTCTTCGAGGCCGGCATGGGCGCGGCTGTAGGTGGTGTGGGCGGCGGTTTCAGTCATGCCGTAGGCTGCCATCAATCTTGCTCCCAGTGTTTGCAGTTGCTTAATCGCAGTCTCGGGCATGGCGGCGCCACCCCATAGCACCAGCTCAACCGAGCTTAAATCATAGTCGTTAAAATCGGGCTGGTTTAGCTGCAACAAGAACATGGTTGGCACGCCGCCCCATATGTTAATTTTTTCTCGCTCGATAGTTTGTAGATAAAGGCTTGGCACAAAACGTTGCTGCAGGACGATGGTGCCGCCCACCACTAAGGTGGTGCTGCAAATATCGGCGACACAGGCGACGTGGTTAATGGGCATGCTGCAGATTACTCTGGGCTTGTCGACTAGGAAGTGCTGGGTCTGAATGGTCGCCCCAAAGCACAGCCCGTAGTGGGATAAGACCGCGCCTTTGGGCCGCCCGGTGGTGCCCGATGTATAGACGATTAAAGCTGGCGACAATTTGCTTACCGCAGCTGCCGCTGCGTGGTAGTCGGCGTCGGCAACCGTTTTGGCCTTATCTAAAAAAGCGCTGTAGCTGATGGCACCGCTAAAAACTTGGTCGATCACAACTAACTGTTCGATAAAATCAAAACGGTCCAGAACCTGTTGCATATCCTGTTCGAATTGGCGGCCTTCAAATTCTGCCAGGGTAAACAGCAACTTGGGCTTGGCATCGTCAATAACGTGGGCAATTTCATCATAGCTATGTTTGGGGTTTAAACCGAGCCAGATAGCGCCGATGCCAGTGGTGGCCAAAAACAGTTCATAGTATTCCAGCCGGGGGCTGGACAATAGCGCGACCCTGTCGCCGGCACTAACGCCGGCGTCGAGCAGGGCTTTGGCGCAAGCTATAACCCGCGTCTCCAGCTGGCGGTAGTTGAGTCGCTGCTCGGCGCAAATGACCGCCTCGCGGGTGGGCGCTTGGCTGGCAAACTTGTGAACATAGTCGGTGATGCGCACCGCTGGCGAAATATTGCCCATGAGCACTTCCTGTAATTTAAGCTGGGTTAGCGTTAAAGGCCAGCAAGGCTGGCCGGTGCTGCGTTAAAACTGTTGTTCAAAGCGCAGACCCCAAAGCCGCGGTTGGCCGTAAATTTCATAGATATTGCCGGTGTCATCCGGTGCAACCACAGTGCGGTAGTGCCGGTCGCTGAGGTTACTGACAAACGCTGTCGCGCTCCATTCGCCACTGCTGGGGGAAAGTATCAAACGCAGATTGAGCAGGCCGTAGCCTGGCTCTTGCAGCAGCCTACGCTCGGCAGGGTTGACGATGATGCGCAGATCTTGGCGGCCGGTATAGAGGTATTCTGCTTGCAGACCAAGGCTGAAGTCGTCACTCAACGGTAGCTCGTAGCGGGCCACTAAATTGGCGCTAAGCTCGGGTTGGTTGGCCAGTTGTGCGCCGTCGAATGAGTAATCGGCGGCGGATACAAAAATATCTGAGCGAACCACATCCGAGTCAATTTCAGAATCTAAATAAGCGGCGCTGGCGGATAGGCTGAGCCGCTCGCTAGCCAGCCAGCTAAGTTCCAGCTCCGCGCCGCTGACCCTGGCATCGCCAATATTAGCCAGCCGATTAACCCCGCCACCCGGGCCGGTTGGGTCAAACCCGCTGGCCTGAATATCGCGCCGCTGATAGTAAAAGGCGGCCCCATTGAAGCGCAGCTCGGGTTCTTCCCAATCGGTTTTAAAGCCAATTTCGTAGGCTAAGATTTGCTCCTCATCAAAGGGCTTGAGCGCCGCGTCATTGAGTACAATGCCGCCAAAGTAACCGCCCGATTTAAAGCCCCTGGCGATACTGGCGTAATAGAGACTGTTGTCATCTGGCTTCCATTCCAGCGCCAGCTTGCCGCTGGGGGCGGAAAACCGGGTCTCGTTGTCGGCAAAGCCCAAATAAATATCGGTGCCGCCAATACGAGTGCCGCCGTAGAGACTCTTTTGTTCGCGGGTGTAGCGGGCCTCAATGATTAAGCCGAGGCTGTCGCTCAACTGCCAACTGAGGTGGCCATAAGCGGCGATTGATTTTGCTTGCTGCTGGTAGGGCTGTTCGATCAGCGGCAGCCCAAATGCTTGCAGGATACCGGCATTGGCAGAGGCAAGGGTCGATTCATCGAGCTTATCCTCGGCGTAGTTAAGCCCCGCTATCCACAGCAGTTTGTCGCCCGCATCATAGCTGAGGCGCAGCTCCTGGGACCAGGCGCTAAACTCGCTGGAATAATCAATATGTTGTTGGCTGCTGCCGACCCCGTCAAAATCGACCAGGCGGCCGTGGTCAAAATCGGTATAGGCGCTGATCGAGCTTAAGCGGTAACTGTCAAAGTCAAACTCAGCGCGCAAGGTAGCGCTGTGCCATTGGTTATCCAGCGCTGGGCGTAAATTACTGTCGCTCACATAGCGGCCATTAATACCGGCTTCTTGCTCAGTGCGGCCATCGACGATTTGGCAGCGCGCCGGATCGCCGTCGCGGTAAATAACAGCGCTGCATACATTGGCCAGGCTGGGGCTGCCGAGGCCGGAGTTGGCGGCGGCCCCATCGGCCAGTTGAAACGGCGCGCCAATGCCCAGCCCCAGATCTGGCTGCCACACGCCGCGCGGTCTAAGCAGTGGGGTTTCCGTGCGGTCCTCGCCAATATCAATTTTTAGCAACCATTCACTGATGTCGCTGGGGCGCAGTGCGACTTGCCCGCGCAGGCCCCAGCTGTCGGCTGCGCCGTGGTTAAAACCTTGGCGGCTGCGGTACTGGGTATCGTCGGATTTTACATAGCGGCCGCTTAGCCGCGCCGCCACGGTGTCGGACAGCGGCCCACCGATGGCGCCCTCTAATTCGCGACGCTGGTAGCGGCCATAGCCGAACGAAGCATAGCCGGTGGTTTCGTCAAAGCTCGGCTTTTGGCTGATTAATTGCACCGCTCCGCCAACCGCGTTGCGGCCATACAAGCCGCCCTGTGGGCCTTTTAAGATCTCTAGCCGCTCCAGATCGAACAAGCCGTTGGCCGCCATTGCGACCGAACTTTGATAGACATCGTCGATATAAATAGCGGTACTTGGGGTATCGTTAACCCGGAAGTTTTGCAGGCCAACACCCCTGACCACCACCACCGGCACACCGCCGCCAGTGACATCGTGAAAGCCGCTACCAGGCACATAATCGAGCGCCTCGGCGACGCTCTCAATACCCAGTTCGCGCATCGATTCTGCGCCGATGGCGGCGATCGCAATGCCGACGTCCTGGGTGCTTTGGGTGCGTTTTTGGGCGGTTACCACAAGCTCTTCAATATGCCCTTGCGCTACCTGTGCGGCCACTGGCAAGGTCGCGGCCAGGCTGCTTATGGCCAGTGCCAGGGCAGTGCGCGGCAGCTGTGGCTTAGGTGGCAAAGCTGTGCTTATGTTCATCGCGGTTTTTGTTTTCATCGCGGCTCTCCTCTTGTGAGCTATCGTTATAAACCTTGATACCGAGTTTTTATATACGATCGTATATTCTGTGAATATACAGTCGTATACATCAAGCGTCAAGCGCAGCTCTCTTGGTTGGTTTGCTCGTAGTCGGGGAGTGTGGGGATTACCGCCGGGGCGACAGTCGGGCTCTATTTACGTAAAAAGCCTTGGGTGAACATGCGTCGCGCCATCGAGTTGCGGGCCAGGACTCGGTCTGACTGGTACATGGATGCGCCGAACATCTCCTGCGCAAAAGGCTCAATAATGACCGGCCCCAATAGGTCGAATAACATCATTAGGGTGGCTTGGTCTTTATCGACCCCTGCTTGCAGATTGCCCTGCTGTTCACAGTTGTCAATAAAGCGACGGATGATGCCGTGGATCTCCACCAGCATCGCTAGACTGCCCGTGTTTTTTTGCAGCAGGGCGGTGCGCAGGTACATCAATACATAGCGGTCGCTTTCGATAAACGCCAGGGTATCGTCAACACTGTATTTTAAGCCTTCCGAGCCGCCGTGCTCGGCGACCCCTTCATACAGCCTCCGCACCCCCTGTAATACATAGTTATCGAGCTCGTCACGCAGCCCGTGTTTAGAGCCAAAGTGAACCCGAATCAGACCCAGTGAGACCCCGGCCTCGGCGGCGATTTCGCGCATGCCGACTCCGTCAAAGCCGCGTTCGGCAAATAATTTGAGAGCACTGTCGAGCAGGCTTTGGCGCTTCTGGGTATTTTCGCCGGGGGTGGCGGGTGTTTCGGGCATAGTAATATGGGGCCGGCAATAGGGCTTCAGTCAATGCCGAAATATACAATTGTATATGTGCTTGGGTCAATATCCATTTGGCCGCTGACACGGCTAAGCCGATTTAAACGCTCGCGCCCGAGCATAGGCGGCGCCGGCCGGTGCCAGGCTGATCAGGGCGGCGCTGGCAAATATCGCCAGCAGCGGCAGCGGTTCGATTTGGCTGGGGTTCCAGCTGGCGATGTTGAGGCCGAACTGGCTGCCCATCCAGCTGCTGGCGAGATAGCTGGCCAGTGGCAGCAGCAGCACTGCCAGGGCAATGGCGGCGGCGGTAATGAATAGCGCTTCGACTTGAATCAGCAAAAAAATAAAGTGGGGCGGTGCGCCCAGCATGCGCATGATATTAATTTCTTGGGTGCGCTCGCGGATCGATGCTAATAGCATCGCGCTGAGGCCCAGCAGTGAGGCCACCAAAATTAAGCCCGACACCAGGCGCAGGGTGTTTTCCATCAGCGCCATCATATTCCACAGCTGCTTTAAACTGACCCCGGGCAAAATTGCCAGCAGCGGCTCGGCGCGGTAATTATTAATTTGCCGCTGCAGCTGAAATACCCCAATTTTTGCTTTTAAGCCCAGCATAAAGGCGGTGATGGTTTTGGGGGTGAGCTGCCCGGCTTGGGCGGCACTGAGTTGGCCCGGCTGGTGCACGGCCTCTAAGCCTTGCAGGCTGACGTGAACGGTTTTGTCGACCGGGGTGCCGGTGCGCGCCAAAATGCCAACAATGGTAAAGGGCTTGTCTTTGTGCTCGCTAAAGCTGGTGCCGCCCAAGCCGTGCGAAAGGGTGATCTGGGTGCCGGTTTGGTAGCCCAGCTGTTGAGCCACATCGGCCCCCAGCACCACATCGTAAGCGCTGCTAAAGGCTTGCCCGACGGCCATGCGCAGGGGCCGTTTTTGGCCGTATTTAAAGTGCTTAAAATAATCGGTACTGGTGCCCATTACCCGAAAGCCCCGGTGTGAATCGCCCAGCGAAATGGGAATTGCCCAGGCCACGCTGGGTTTGTTAATAACGGTTTGGTAACTGTCCCAACTGATATTGTTGGTGGGGTTGCCGAGGCGAAAAATTGAATACAGCAATAGATTGATATCGCCGGTGCGCGCGCCCACAATTAAATCCACCCCTGACACCGTATTGCCAAAACTGGTTTTGGCTTGTTGCCGAATATGCTCGATGCCGAGCAGCACAAACACGCTCACGGCAATGGCCAATACGCTTAATAATACCGAGCCCTTGCGGCTGAGCTGGCTGCGCCAGGCGAGACGAAAAAACATCAGCTTGGCGCCCTTGCGTGGTTGATTGAGGCGAGCGATACCGACTGGCTAAAACCGCGGTTTAGGCTCTGGTCATGACTGACAAATAACAGGGTGGTTTGGCCCTCGGCGAGTTGGGCAAACAACAGCTTCATAAACCCATCGCGGTTATCGGCATCCAATGCCGAGGTGGGCTCATCCACAATCAGCAGCTCTGGCTGGGTAATTAAGGCGCGGGCGATGGCCACTCGCTGCTGTTGGCCCAGGCTCAAATTGCTGGCGGCTTGCTGATACAGGCCCTCGCCAAGCCCCAGTTGGGCCAGCAATTGCCCGGCGTCGGGGCCATTGCCGTCGGGCGGGGCAAAATAACGGCCCAGCAATACATTATCCAACACGCTGAGGTAGGGGATTAGGTTGAGCTGTTGAAACACAAAGCCAATATGGCGGGCGCGAAAGCGATCGCGCTGGCGCCCGCTCAGGGTTTGCAGGGGCTGGCCCAATACCTGCAGCTGGCCGTGCTGGCAGGGCAGTAAGCCGGCCAACAGCTTAAGCAGGGTAGATTTGCCGCTGCCTGAGGGGCCGTGCACAAATACCCGCTCACCGGGCTTTACCGTCCAGCTGGGGATATTCAAGATAGTGGGCCCGTGGGGGTAGGCAAACTGAAGGTCTTGCAGTGCGATGGCCATAAATGCTGCTGACAGGATGTTTGAATGCGCAATGTTATAACATATAATTGAGTAGCTTAAAATACTGGCCGGTGGCCAGTGCAAAACAGATATAAGGGGTGTTAAACCATGGCGCATATTTATACGGCGATAGCCTGGGGTCTGGCCCTGTTGGGCTTGGTGTTAGGCCCAAGCGTTGGCCAGGCCCAAGCGCTGGAGAAGTACAAGACCATTAGTTGGGAGCAGCTAATACCAAAGCAGGACTTAGAAGCCTTGCAAAACCCACCGGCCAGTATTAGCGAAATTGTCGATGGTTCGCCCGAAGATCAGCTGGATACTGCGCTAGACCCCAGTGACCCCTATCAGCAGGCCCTGGTATCCACCCGAGTGGTGGATGAATTTGACGGCCAAGCGGTGCGCTTACCGGCTTTTATTGTGCCGCTGGATTTTGACGATGACCATGTGGTGACCGAATTTTTTATGGTGCCTTACTTTGGCGCCTGTTTGCATATGCCACCGCCACCGCCCAACCAAATTATTTATGTGCGCTATGACGATGGGGTTAAGCTTGAGCAGATGAGCCAAGCGTTTTGGTTTAAGGGCGTACTGCAAACCAAACTCAAAGATAACGATGTCGCCAAATCGGCCTATGCCATGCGAATTGATTCGGTCGAGCCGTATACCGGGCCCTAAAGCGCACATCTGCTGCGTTGCGCTACTTGTAAAGGCGGCCGGCATTCACTGCGCAGCGCGCCTTGCAGCTGTACGCTTTAGGATCCCGCTGAGCATCATCGAGTTATTCTGAGGTGCCCTAGCAGGCTGCTAAGTGGCTGTTGAATAGGCGCCCTATATCGAGCCCCGGCCCGCGTAAACAAGCGGGCTTGGGCATCAAGGCATCAGTCTTTAAGCTCAAAAAGCGGCTGCTCGGCGGTTAAGGTGGCCGCGCCTTGGGCTTGTTCACTTAGCCATTGGCTGTTTATTTTTTCGATTCCGCTAAACTGCTTAAATAACTCTATCGTTACAGTCTGCAACCGCTCTGGCTGGGCGCACTGAAGCTGATAGCTGACGTTAATATCCCAGTGGCCCTCGCTGTTGGCCTCGCTAAATAGCTGTTTAAAGTTATCCTCAATTGCGGTCACTTGGCACTGGCCACCACGCAAGTTAAAGACTTGCTGCGGCTGTTTCAGGGTGGCCTCGGCCGCGGCAAGTTCGGCCCGTTCGGCGTCGCTTTGCGGCGGGTGGGCAAAACTCACCAGGTTGGCCAGTGGGCTGCGCAGTGACAGTTGCAGGCGCTGTGCTTCTTGCACCAGTTGCAGCTCGGCACTGCCGTGTACATGGGCGCCGTGTTGCTGGTGGTCGTGGTGGCCGCCGGCGCTGCTCAAACCGCCGCTGAGCAATAGCGGCAGCGCCAGACAGGGTTTTAGTAGATGCTGCAGGTGTTTAATTCCCATGTTAATGACCTCTGAGTTTAGGCAGGCCTAGTTTAGGCAGGCATAGTTTAGGCAAAATCTAGGCTCAACAGCAGTCGCTTGTCAGCTGCATCGGGTGTCGGTGAACGGTGCACCAGGCCATAGTTTTCATTGCCTTGCCACAACTCACCTTTGAGCAGGCCAACATGGCCCAGCCCCATTGTTTCAATCGTGCTGGCAGAACTCAACAGGCCCGATTGCGCGTCGCTTAAACCTTGGCTGCCGCGGCCCAGCTTACTGCGGTCTAAACCCTGATCGCCGACCCATTCGGTGCCCGTCCCGGCGTAGCTGGTCACTAGCCGGCAGGGTACTCTGTCGACGTGGAATTTAGGACACATGGCCACCTCCAAGCTGCTCAGGCGCAGGCCTATCTGGTCTAGCCCAAATAAATAGCTAAACATTTCAGCCACTAGGCAGATATCGTCAATCAGGGCCTGTCGATGCGGGGTGGTTGGCAAGCTTGCGCTTAAATAGGCAGCAATTTTACCGCTGGATAGGGTGGCCCGGCACTGAACCTTAGTGGCATTTAGCAGCTCGCTGCTGGCCGCGCGCACCGCCGGGCCGAGCTGGCGCTGCCAGATGGCCAGGTTAATGGCATCGTCGTAAATCTGGGTCAGCACATCGGCGTTGTGGCCCATGCTAACTTGCCGGTAGCGGGGGTTATTGATGGATGTGTTACTGGCGCTTGCGGTCACGGTCTACCTGCCTTGCTGGGGCCTGGCTAATTTATAAGTATGTTATAACATAACAATCTTTAAGGGAATGCTCGGTACGCTAGCTCCATTGAACGTGGCGCCAAATACAACGGAGTTATTCAGAGGTGCCCTAGGTCAGGGCAGCGGGGTCACCGCTTCTTGATCGACAAAATGGCCACTGCTGCGCAGCGCCGGCAGCAATACCTGGTCGGCATAGTCACAGCCGCATTGGCCCGGGTCAATTTGGTTTTGTTTATTGGCCAGCTGGTGGCAGTGGCCGGCGCCCGCTTGCAGCTGTTGCAGCATGGGCTGGTAGCCCGGCTGCCAGGCCTGGGTGTTGGGCCTGGCCTGAATCAGGGCTTTAAGTATGCCAAGACCCGCATAGTCCAGATCACCCCAGAAGTAGCTGGCCATGTCCGGGTCTTGCCAGTGTTGCTCAAAATAGCCCCCATCACTGCCGGGCAGAAATGCAAAGCGGGTGCTGGCCTGGCCCAGGCGCTGGGAGCTGGCGCGGAAGCCAGCGCTGTAAATAATGGCATAGTGCGCTGGGCCAGCGTCGGCCAGGCGCAAAAAAGTATCTTGGTTTTCAACAAACAGCAGCTTGTTGAAGCCGGCCGGGGCATAGGCGCTCAGTAATAGTGGGCGCGGGCTTAGCTGTTTGCTTAAATCGCCAAACAATTGCTGCAATAGCTCTTGGCGCTGGTCTAAAAATTTTGAATCGCCCCAAAAACAGCGCGCCGATATTTCGCGCAAACTATAGCCTTGGCCCAAGCTATCGCCGCGACTTAAGTAGTGGCGAAGCTGGCAAAAGCCAGCCAGAATTTGGCTGGGGCTTTTTGTTGCCAGCGTCAGCGGTTTGTGCAGCAGGCTTTGGCCGGCGTCGACAAAGTCGCAGCGGCAGTCGCATTGGGCTAGGGCCTGCTGCCAGGCCAGCAGCAGCGGGTCTTGGCGCGGTCGCTGCAACCACTGGCGCAGCAGCGGCTCGGCATCGGCCAGCAAACGCAGTTGGGCGCGTTCATAGGGTACCTGGCCGGGGCTGAGGTTTGGCGCTGGGCTGATGGCGAAAATCGGGTAGGGGGCGCTGCCCAGTTGTTGCAGCAGTTGCCAGCGGTAGTCGGTGTCTTCATTAAAACGGTATAGGGCCGCTACCGTCTTGGGCCCAATGCGACGAGTGATCGCCTGTTGCCGGGGCTTATCGCAGCGGTCTAAAAACCAGTGCAGTAATTGTTGCAGCCAGGCTTCTTCGGCCAGCCAGCGCGGTGGGCTCATAAGCCCTCCATAAAATCCAGGCTGCCCTGCTGACGAATCACCCGCCGGTGCTGGGCCCACAGCTCTTTAATGCGGTCTTGGTTGAGTTGTTGCCGGTCGACCAGCACGCGGGTGTTGAGCTCACCCAGTGGCTGCGGGCTTGGCACCTTGGCAAATACAAACTGATTGCTAATTAAATCCAAAAACGGGCCGGCTTTACTGGTGGGCATAATAAAGGTCAGTTGCAGGCCCAGGGTATCGGTCAAGTAGGCAATTACCTCGCGCGAGCGGGTTTCATCCATGTGCATAAAGGCCTCGTCCACAATCACCATGCGCAAGTGGCTATTGCCCTCGTTAAACCGAAACGCGCTGGTGATGGCGGCGGCGCGAATAATATAAGCCGGGGTTTCCAGCTGGCCGCCGGAGCCGGTGCCGTATTGGCTGAGACGAATCGGTGCCTTGTTGTGGGGGTGTTTGAGAATATCGTAACGCCGGTAGTGGCGATAATCGCTGATGCGGGCCAATTCGCGCAGGGCCTGTTGTTCATCCCCATCGAGCAACAGCGCCAGTAGCTTATCGCGAATAGCCATCGCCTTGGGTGAAATTTCACTGTCAAACAGACTGCTGCCGTCGCCCAGGTTGGGGATGGCGATAATCTCTTTAAAGAAATCCCAGTATTCTTTAAATTCCGGCAGCCACTCCCACTCAAAGGTAAAGCGCTCGCGGTCGGCGCCAAAGCAGTGGTGCTCTAGTTCGCGGTTAATGTTTTTAAGGGTGCGCTCGCCATCGCGTATGGCCTGGTGTATTTCGTTACACAGGTCGCTGACGAAGGTGGTGTTAAAGGTGTCGCGCAGGCCGCTGAGTTGCTCTTGTTTTTCCAGCAGCACGTTATTGTGCAGGCGGTTGTAGAGTTGGTCCAGCTGCTGCTGTAAATTAAATATATGACCAAAAAAACCAGCGCTGTGCAGCGGCTCGGCGCTGTCGCTGAGTAGCTGATCGGCAGGCTGGGCCTGCTGGTTATACAGCTCGATGCGCTGTTGCAGTGCGATGCAGGTTCTGCTCAGTTGCTCGCTAAGATTTTTTTGCTGGTCACTAAAGTCAATGGCGTCTGGGTTTTGCGCCAGGCGGGCTTCCATTGCCTCCAGTCGCGGGCTTAAATCCAGGCCGGGCCAGTACTTATCGCTGTTGAGTAAATAAATCTCGGCATCGTCTTGCTGTTGCAGCAGCTGATCGGCGCGGTCGGCCAGTTTTTTAATATTGGCCTGGCAGCTGTTGAGTTTTTCATTGACCCCGCCGATTTCTTCGGCCAGCTTCTGGCGCTGTTGGCTGAGCTGTTCGTGCTCGGCTTCGGCCTCTTGTTTTTGCTGTTCAAGTTGCCGGTGGTCACTGAGATCCAGATTGGCCAGGTCGTTGTCGATAACCTCTAGCTGGCGTTGGATTTGCAGTAACTCGCTAAAGCACTGCGACCAGTTAAGTGGTGCAAAGCGCTGCAGTTGCAGGGCCAATTGATGCACCGCTTGGTAGCTGTCGTTGGCCTGTTGCAGCTGGGTTTGGCTGAGCTGAAGTTTGTCGCGCTGGGCGCGCAGGTTGCGCTCGCGCGCGGCCTCGCCAAACAGCAGCTGATCGTCGCCCAAATCGCAGCGGAACATGGCGTAATTACCCGAGCCTAAGCCCTCGGCGCAAAGGCCGCGGCGGGTTTTGCGCAGTTGCTGGGCATCGGCCACTTTAAGCACGCTGCCGTAAGACGCCTTGAGGTAGTGTTCGGCAGTGCGGTGGCTAAAGCGCATGCTGTGCACGATAGAATCTTCGCTCAGGCTTAGTTTCTGCGCATCCTGGCTGGCCTTGTGGCCCTGGATTACCCGCGCCGATTTGCGGCCTTTAAATTTTAACGCGCGCACAATTTGGGCGGCCTGGGCCTCGCAGTCGGCCTCCACCAAAATGCCATAGCGGGCGTCGCCCATATAGCCCTCGATCGCCATTTGCCAGTGCTCATCGATAATCTCAATGTGCTCGCATAAAACCCGTGGGTCGGCAGCGGGGCACTGTTGTTTGATGGCGCTGATGGCTTCTTGCACATGACGCGGGTAGTTGATCTGCTTGGCTTCTAAATTTTTGATATAGCGCTCAAGCGACTGCTGCTGTTGCAGCAGCTGTTGCAGTTCGCGCTCGCGCTCGCTGCACAGTAGATCCACCTCTTGGCTGAGCGAGTGTTGCAGCTCGCCAGCGTTGCCGGTTTTTTTGTCAAACAGCAGCTCGGCGATGCTGTTGTGCCATTGTTCTTCTTCCTGCACCTGCTCGCGGCCGCTTTCAAGGGGTGCCAGATCGATCCAGTCGCGGCCTAATAGCTGGCTGATATCCGGCAGCTTTTTGCCCTGTAAGGCGCTCAGTGCCTTGCTCGCCTGCTGCCAGGCTTTGCTCCCCAGTTGCGGCAGTGCCAGGGCCAGGCTGTGGCGCTTAAGCAGTTGCTGAATATTGCGCAGCGCATCGAGGTTGGTATCGCGTTGCTGGTCCTGGCGGCTAAGCGGTGCCAGCCCCCGGCTTAGCTCGTCGTTGAGTTGCTGTTGTTGCTGCTCCAGGCTTTGCTTGGAGCGCAGTGCCGGCACCCCTTGTATCTTGGCTTCCAGCTTTATTAATTTGTCTCGCGCTTGGATGATGCGCTGGTCTTGTTGAGCCTGCTGTTCAGTAATGCTCTCACAGCGCTGCTGCAAAATTTGCTGTTCGTCTTTTGCCGCCAGGTACTGGCGTTGGTTGGCTTGATACTGGGCCGCCGCCGCGCCGTAGTTGAGGCAGCTGTGTTCGAGCCAATCTTCAAGGTAGTGGCCGGCCTCGGTTTTGGCCCCCGCCAGTAGCTCGACACTTTGGGCCAGGGCGCTGGCTTCTTGTTCCATGCCGTGCACGGTGCGCAGCAGGTCTCGAATACGACGAATGGTGTCGCCCAGGTCTTTTGCCTCCAGCACTTCGGCGGCGACAAACTGATCCACCGATTCGACCGGTTTATAGGCCATAAAACGGGCGAAGGTGCGGGCGGCGTTTTTTGCCTCCTGCTGCGACACTGCGTCTTTTTTGCCGCGCAAGGCGCCGTATAAACGCGCCAGGTAGGCACCTTTTTTATCGTAGCACTCAATGCTCTTTTTGCCGAACTCCTGCCGCAATAAACCCGGCAGCTCGGCAATGGCGACATTGTGGCGGCCATCTGGGTAGTCGCGCACAAAATGCGACAAGCTGAGCTGCTCGCCGGCCACAATCATTAACAGCAGTTGGTCTTGGCGCGCTTGGGCGCTGCTGCCGGCACGGTCGAGGTGAGCGCGCACCCCGATGACTGCGGTAAAGGCCTCGGCGGTTTCGCCTTTGGTGG